>JAZRNP010000202.1:0-7875 GCA_045648225.1 Victivallaceae bacterium
TGACCAGAGCCAGAGCAGTAAGTCCCTGCACCAGACTGACCGTCATCAGGGCCAATGCCATAGTTTCTTTGAGATTGGCGACATTGATGGCGTCGCCGTGAACTTGAAGCATACTGCGCAGTTGGTTCACAGAAAGACTGACGATACCGCCGACGATCCAGCCGACCCAGGCGTAATCCGGGAACTTGCTGACGATTGCATCAGCGGCACTGGGAGCTCCGGGTTCGGCAGCGGCCCCGGGAACCGCCGGATTTTTTTTCAGATTACGGTCGATAAGAGCGACACCGGAAGCAACGATCACTCCGACGGCGAAGCACATGGAAAAGGCGATGACCGCATTCAACATTCCGAAAGTCACCGCTCCGGCGGCGAATCCCAAACTCCATGCACAGGTATATTTACCGGTTGCCATAGCAATACCGGAGGCACTGTCCTGCTCCAGATCACGGCACCAGACCTGAAATGAGCTGCAGTAGAATCCGAATCCGACACCGAGCAAACCGGTCCATACCAGAAGGAGCAGCAGTTGATTCAGGAAAATAAATCCCAACGATGCTGCAGCAATGATCATACCGCCGTAAACGATCAATTTTGCGGCATTTGCTGAAGTCACCTTTTTACCGATGATCACATTGGAAATACAATAGGTTATTGCCCATGTCGGAATAACCATTGCTGTCAGCAATTTAGCGGCATTTGCCTCAACAAAACACTGGTTGGCGTAGAAAAAAACTCCGGAAACGACAAAATTTATCATCACCGGAAAAAGATAGATCAAAAATTTCATAATGAAAGATTCCCCGAAATAAAGCGAACGGTGCAATTCCACGATGCACCGTCCGGATTTTTTGATATATCAGCGGTTATTCTTCCACGCTTCAATGGTGTAAGCCAATGCTTCAGCGAAAGTGTGGGAGGGAACAAAACCGGTGGCTTTGAGTTTATCCACGGCGGCCATGGAGTGCTTGACATCACCGGCACGCTCCGGCAGATGGATGATTTTTGATTTGGAACCGGTCAGCCGGATGATCTCACTTGCCAGATCATTAATGGTGATTTTGCCGCCATAGGCAATATTGTGGACACCGGTAAATTCACTCTGGGCAAAGAAGGCATTGGCAGCAACGACATCCTTGACGAAAACGAAGTCGCGAGTCTGTTCGCCGTCACCGAAAATGGTAAGATCTTCGTTATTGAGAGCCTTTTCAATAAAAATAGGAACTGCAGCGGCGTAAGCACTTTTCGGATCCTGCCTGGGACCGAAGACGTTGAAATAACGCAGACAGGCGGTTTGCAGTTTACCTTCCTGGGTGAACATTTTGCAATAGTATTCGCCATCGAGCTTGGTGATGGCGTAGGGACTTTTGGGTTCGGGGAACATGGTTTCGATTTTGGGAACCACCGGATTGTCGCCATAAATGGCTGCGGAGGTGGAGAAACAAAGCTTTTTTACCCCGTGTTCAGCGGCGGATTCCAGAACATTGAGCATACCGAGATTGTTGATTTGAATACATTCGGCGATCTTGCTCATGGATTCCGGGACGCTGATCATTGCGGCAAGGTGAAAGACATAATCGACCCCTTCCATAGCCTTATCCACAGCGGCACGGTCACAGATATCGCCCAATTGGAAATCGACATCAAAATTCTCAATATTTTTCCGGTATCCGCTGCGCAGATTATCCAGCACCCGCACCTCAGCTTTGTCCTGAAAATGTTCGACCAAATGACTGCCGATGAATCCGGCACCTCCAGTAATAAGTACACGCATTGTTATTTTTTCTCCTCTGCACGAATAAAATCCCAATTTTCCAAATATTCAGGCAGTGCCGGAACATCCAGCGGCAGACCATTCTGCCGGATGGAATCCGCTCCCTGGCAACCGCAGGCAACACTGTAGCGGGCCATTTGAGCACTTGACCATGAATCATATTCACCCCGAAGGGCATTGACAAAACTTTTCAAAATCAGCGGATCTGCACCGCCGTGGGCACCTTTGGCATAATTGACCCGGTAGGTGGCGTCACCTTCGAGTCTCCAGGGAGCATCCTGCCGGGTTGTCCAGACCTGAATGGTATCGGTACCATAATTTTCAATCCGTCCCCGGGTTCCGATAACGGTATAATTGCGACTGTTGTCCGGAGTGTAATGGCACTGCAAATAGCACGCCAGCACGCCGTTATCCAAAGTCATATTGATCATGTTGAGATCGTTGACATCCATGATCGGATAGTATCCGCTCTGCTTTTCCGGGGGCCAATGAGCAGCATCCCATACCGTGGCAATACCGCCCTTGAGCCGTTTGTCATTCATATCCCGGCGGGGAAGTTTATCGTAAACGGAAAGATTTCCGATACCGGAAACCCGGCTGGTAACACCACCGGCAAGCCAGTGAATAATATCGATATCGTGTGCGCCCTTTTGAAGCAAAAGGGAATTGCTCTTGGATGAATCAGCATGCCAATCCCGGAAATATGCATCTCCGCCGTAACTGATGAAGTGGCGGCACCAGACGGTTTTGACTTCGCCGATAACACCGGAATCGATGAGCTCTTTCATCTTGCGGGTAAAATTCATATAGCGCATATTGTGGCCGATCATCAGCTTGGTACGATTGCGATATGCGGCTTCCAGTATACGATCACAACCGGCGATGGAGAGAGCAAGCGGTTTTTCCAGATAAACAGCGACCCGGTGTTCCAGAGCAAAGATGGCCTGTTCTTCGTGGAGAAAATCCGGACTGGCAATAACAACGCCGTCCAGAGTTTCTTTTTCGATCATTTCGCGGTAGTCTTCATAGATGGTCGGGATGGGGTCTCCCGGAAATTTTTCTGAAAAAACTTTTTTGAACCGCTCCTTGGGTTCCGGATAAGGTTCGGCAGCAGCAACCAGCCGGCTTCCGTCGGCAGGTTTATGGGTATAATGAGCAATGCTTCCACGCCCGGAGGCTCCGATAACACCGATACGCAATTCTTTATTCATGACAACTCCATTGTTGATTTCAAGCTTTGACCTTAATATATCACAACTTCATTGAGAGTGTTATGTACTTTTTTATTTATTCCATGCACAAATCAACAAATTATACCGGCACAAAATCAGCGGTTCCACGGGCAAAATCGATGCTGTCCAACCGCAGATAAATATAGTTGCCGACCTTGCAGGAAATACGGGAATTTTCCTCCTCAAAACGCCTTGAACGGCGATGGAAATTCCCTCGCATCCGCTCTTTGCGGACAAATCCGTAAATCCCCAATTCGGCAATATCGACCTGAAATCCCGAATTCAGAACCCGGACAATGATCCCCTCGTAAATCCGGGAAGCATCCCGGGCCAGTTCATCCTCAAGAAAGCGCAGCTTCATCCGGTCACTGGCGGCGAAACCGGCATTATCGATGATCTCTTCCTGTTCAGTACACCAGATGGCAGCCTTTTCGATCGTCCGGCTGTTGCGGGTCCGGATATTGCAGTCATGGTTCCACAATTGCTGATGGACGATCAGGTCGGTACAGCGGCGGATGGGACTGGTAAAGTGACAGTAACGGCTCTTGCCAAGTGCAAAATGGATCTCCGGCTTGACCTGATAAACCGCTCTCGGCATAGTTCTGAGCAGCAGAGATAGAATAACATTTCTCCGGGGATCATCCGGCAGAGATGCGATAAATTCCCGGCAGACCTCCCGATTGCTGATATCTCCGGCAGGCAAATTGAAATCATCCCGCATGGTTTCAGCAAATTCTTCCGTTTTCTCCGGATCCGGAATCGCATGGGTCCGGTATATTCCGGCGATGGATTTCTCCAGCATCTCGGCACCGACAAATTGATTGGCGGCGAGCATACACTCCTCCACCAGATTTTCCGCTTCCCGGGAAAACTTCACCTTCAATCCTTCGATGAGATTATTTTTTTCATCGCATACGACCCGGATTTCCGGCAGCGGCAGATCGATGAATTTTTCCGTTTTATTGCGGTAATTGCGCATAAGTCCGGTCAAAGAGAGCAGTTCAGAGACCAGTTTTTCCAATTTTTCATCCCATGCTTCCGGAGCCTTGCCGCTGTCTTTGAAGCGTTGCACCGTATCATAATCCAAACGGTGATCGACCGAAATAACCGTATGCTTACGTACTCCGGAAACCACTTCTCCGGTGACCTTATTCACCGTGAGAAAAACCGAATGTGCCAGCGAACGCTGTCCCTTTTGCAAACTTATCTTTGCCGTAAGCCCAGCCGGCAGCATCGGCAGCGTCCGTCCCGGCAGATAACAGCTGAATGCCCGTTCCATCGCCCATTCATCCACTTTGCTCCGTGGAGAAACATAAGCGGCGACATCCGAAATATGAACTCCGAGCGTCACGCAATCAGTTTCAGATGAGGGTCCCAGAGAAAGTGCATCATCAAAATCCTTGGCATCCACCGGATCGATAGTCAGCGTCAGCATATCACTGCAATCCGTCCGCGGAATATCCCGGGGTTCCAGAGCAAGTGCGATATCTTCCTGCTTTTCAGTATAACGCGGCGGCAGATCATATTCTGCGATCACGGCATCCAGATCAGCGGAAATCACCCCTGCCCTGCCGATAACCTCAAGGATATGTCCGCTCCGGCCGGAATGCGGATCGTCATCAAACTTTACTCTGACCCAATCGCCCCGTTTCGCACCATGGCGGGCTCCGGAAAGTCTGATATCTTCCGGCAATTTAGGATCAAGCGGACGGAAAAGAGAACCTGCCAGCAATTCGCCGACGATCTCCTCACGTTCCCGGCGGATGATTTCGATCACCTTTCCGGCAGGGCCCTTGCTCTCATTTGAATTCCAGTCCCGGCGTTCCGGAAGCAGCGTGATCCGGACCAGATCTCCGTCAATCGCCCGATTCAGATACTTTGCGGGAATGAAAATATCTCCGTCAAAATCCGGATGTTCTTCCGGATCCGGAGTGACAAAACCGAACCCGGAAACTGTCATCCGGATAATACCGGAGAGCTCCTGACCATGCTGACGGCGGCGTTGACGGTCAACGATCCGTTCGGCGATGCGGCGCAAACGTTTTTTCCGGCTTTTTTTCATTTTTCACCTCCCGAATTCTGCAGCATCGGAATCAAACCGCAATTGTGAATAATTGCCGAATATTCCGGAGTGCGAAGCAGCTTTATGAATTTTTCCGCTTCCGGAGAAAGTTTTCGTTTGCCTATTAATTCATAACGCAAATTGAGCGGGTAAGCTCCGGAAACAATATTTTTCCGGGAGGGATTAACTCCGTCAATGGCAATACGTTTGATGTCGGCAGGGATTTCATCATACCATGGAGCGCAGAGCAGTGCCGACGGAGAACAGAACAGCCATGCCCGCTTGACCCCACGGGTACGGAACACCCCATTGATCCGGAGCGAACCTCCAAGGAACCGGGCTTCCGGGAATCCGCCATGGTGGAAATCCAACCCCAGCAGATGGATGTCATTGAATTCTCCATTGTATTTTCTCCACACCGGCCGTTCTTCACCCCAGATTTCTTTCAACTGACGAATCGAAAGCGATTGGATCGGATTTCCGGCACCGGTATAGCACACCAGTGCTTCAGCGGCAAAGTCGCAACGGGAAACCTCCCGCAGCGTTGGAGGGATATCCCGCTTTTCCAACACGATCAACTCAAGTTTACCGGCAGCCAACTGTTCCAATGCAGCCTGCGGAGTCATCCGGATGATGGAAAATTCATTATCCAGACTGCGATCTCCGGAATTTCCGGATTTCACCAATGCCTGTCTCAACGGACTCAATGCACTGCCGCATGAGGCATCTCCGATACGCAAAGCCGCCCCCTGAACCGGCAACGTCAACAATGTCAGTACCGGGAACAACAGCAGCGAAGCGAACCGGAAAAAATTTTTCATGCGTATTTTGCCGTCAACAATTCCAGCACCCGGGCATTTTCTTCCGGGGTACCGATGGTTATGCGAATGTAACTTCCGGTGACCGGCCCTTTGAAATAACGTACCAGCACCGCATTTTCCCGCAGATATTGAAAACAACTTTCCCCGTCACCGTCCGGAGGAGATGCAAAAAGGAAGTTGGACTGGGAATCCGGAATTTCAAATCCGATCTTTTTCAAATCGGCACTCAATTTGTCACGGTCACTCCGGATGGCATCGATACACTTTGACCGGTATTCTTTGTCCAGATAATTGGCCTTGCCAACCAGCTGGGATATCATATCGACATTGTAAGAATCTTTGAGCTTCATCAATCCGTAGATCAATCCCTCATTGCCGACCGCATATCCCAGACGGACACCAGCCATTGAACAGCTTTTGGAAAATGTCCGCATGACGATAACATTATCAAATTCACTTGCAAAATCCATGCAGTTGTCGGAAGCAAAATCAGCGTATGCCTCATCAATCAGCACGATTCCATTGAATTCCCGGCAGTATTTGCGAACCAGTTCCCGGGGACAGATATTGCCGGTGGGTGCGTTGGGGCGGGTGATGACCAGCATATTTGCCCGCTGTGCCAAATCAGCACCATTTGCCGGATAGCTGAAATCTTTTCCGTCAAGAGCGATCCGGATCACTTCCGCTCCCTGCATTGCCGCCAACACCGGATAAAGCGAATAACTCGGATCAAAAACGGCCACCGGATGCTCCGGAGAAGTAAATGCCCGGAAGCACATGGTCAGCAGATCATCGGAACCGTTTCCGACAATGACATTTTCCCGTTTCACCTTGCAGTCTGCAGCAAAAATATCCCGCAATTCATCGGCAAACGGATCCGGATAGCGGCGCAATTTGGCAATATCCATATTGCGGAGCACTTCGAGAACCTCCGGTGAAGGCGGATAGGGATTTTCATTGGTATTGAGCTTGACAAGCCCGGGGATTTTCGGCTGTTCACCGGCAGTATATCCGGCGAGAGCATCGATTTCAGGACGGAAGTAGGATTTCATTTTTGTTCCTCAAAAGATATATTCCAACATAATGTCGGAATTCAATGCATTGTTTATTCCAAAAACTTTTTTACATCAGCACGCTTTTTCAGCAACAGTGCTTTTACCTGTTTGCGCAAAACATAGACCGATTCTCCTTTGAGCGGAGCCGGATTTCCCCGTTGGGCAGGATCGATCGCCGGAGGAACAATTTTGGCAACATCCGGAGCACCGAATTCTTCAGCATTGGTGGCGTATGCACCGTGCCGGATGGTTTTTGCTTCGACCTGACACACAGCATCACCGCCATATTCGCGGGCTTTTTCGAGCAGTGCTTTCTGGAAAGTATAGAGGTCACTTCCGGCATAAGCTGTAACGGTCAGACGGCCGATAATGGCATATTCATCCAGATTCATATCCTGACGGGAACGCCAAAACTTCACATCCGAACTCTCCGGAGTCGCCGGAAATTTCTGTCCGGTATAGTCAACACTTACACTGCAGCCGCACAACAGCAGCAAAAACAGCGATAAGAGCAAACAGTAAGCTGATCTGTACATTTATCGTTTTTCCATTTTTTTCTCATCGTCATCAATATTGTGACGCTTAAGGTTGAATTCCCACACCTGATAGCGGCGTATCTTGCGCACATAAAATTCCGCATTGCGGAATATCAGCGAATCTCCGACCCGGGGATGACGTTTCAAAATCCGTTCAAACCAGGCCGAAACCGGTTCCACCCGGCGGGGCAGATCCAATCCGGTATCCCGGGCCAGCTGGGTAAGCGGAATACCACCGCCCACGATCCAGAAGCTCTCTCTGGGAGAATAAAAGGTCCGGGGAAGCGGATCAAATTCATCATCGAGATCTCCGAGCAGCTCTTCCACAATATCTTCCAGAGTGACCAGACCCCGAACCTTGCCGGTTGCCGGATCCCGCACCACGGTCATGTGACAAT
>JAZRNP010000203.1:0-2153 GCA_045648225.1 Victivallaceae bacterium
CCCGGGTGATTTCTTCCGGACCGAGTTTGGTGTCACGGCTGGTGATTTCAAATTCATCGACGTGGATACTGGTGTAAGTATCCTCTTTGAAGTCGGAGGCCAAGCGGTCTTAGGAAGACAAGAAATCTACTCAACTCCTTGGCTCACAGAACGACATGGCTACGATCCGACTTCCCGGGTGATTTCTTCCGGACCGAGTTTGGTGTCACGGCTGGTGATTTCAAATTCATCGACGTGGATACTGGTGTAAGTATCCTCTTTGACCAGACGTTCACTGACGATGATAGCGTCTTCAAAGTTGTATCCGCACCAGGGCATGAATGCGACCAGTACGTTGCGGCCGAGAGCAAGTTCTCCCTGGCTGGTGGCGGCACCGTCAGCCAGCAGATCACCTTTTTTCACCACATCGCCGCTATGGACGCGGGGACGCTGATTGATGCAGGTACCGGCGTTGCTGCGGAGATATTTATAAAGACGATAGGTACGGCCGGGGTTTTCTTCCGTCGGCAGAGAACCGTCGGGAGTGACAACAATGCGTTCACTGTTGACTTCGGCGACCACACCGTCTTCACGGGCGACGACCACCGCACGGGAATCCCGGGCGATACGTTTTTCCAAACCGGTACCGACGTAGGGTGAATCCGGAGTCAGCAAGGAAACTGCCTGACGCTGCATGTTCGAACCCATCAACGCACGGTTGGCGTCGTCGTGTTCAAGGAACGGGATGATACCGGCAGCGGCACTGACGAGCTGTTTGGGAGAAACGTCCATGTACTGAACATCTTCACGGGGATGCTCACCGGATTCACCGGCCTTACGGCACATGATCATCGGACGGACAAAGCGGTTGTTTTCATCAAGCAGAGCATTGGCCTGAGCGATGATGAACTGTTCTTCCTTGTCAGCGGTCAGGTAATCAATCTGTTCGGTGACCTGACCGTCAACCACCTTGCGGTAGGGAGTTTCCAGGAAACCGTATTCATTGATAATGGCATAGAGTGACATGGAAGAGATCAGACCGATGTTCGGACCTTCCGGAGTTTCGATCGGACAGATACGTCCGTAGTGACTGGAGTGAACGTCGCGAACTTCAAATCCGGCACGGTCACGGCTCAAACCGCCGGGGCCCAAAGCTGAGAAACGGCGTTTGTTGGTCAATTCACTCAACGGGTTGGTTTGATCCATGAACTGAGAAAGCTGACTGCGGGCAAAGAAGTCACGGATGACACCGGCAAAAGTTTTCGGATTGATCAGCTTGGACGGAGTCATATCCGCATCTTCATAGGTCATACGTTCACGGATCAGACGTTCCGTGCGCAGCAGACCGGCGCGGCACTGATTCTGCAGCAATTCGCCGACAGTACGGACACGGCGGGCTCCCAGATGGTCGATATCATCGACCGGACCATTGGTGTGATGCAATTCGATAAGCATCTTGGTAGCAGCCATCAGGTCACGGGGATCCAGAGTGCGGACATCCATCGGGATATCCAGTTTGAGCCGTTCATTGAGTTTGTAACGGCCCACCGCACCCAGATCGTAGCGGCGGTTATCAAAGAACAGACGTTTGATAAGCAGTTTGGCATTGCCGAGGTTGAGCGGATCGCCGGGACGCATACGACGGTAGATCTCTTTGAGAGCATCTTCTTCGTCACGGGCGGGATCCTTGCGCAAGCTGGCAAAGATGTAGTCTTCTTTGGGCGGAACGAGAGCCAGTTCGACTTCGCTGACGCCACCATCCTGCATATCGGCAAGAATCTTTTCATTGAGTTGAACCGGTTCGCTGACGATCACTTCATCAGCAGCGTTGGTCACATCGTCAATGGTGTAGAACTTGGAAAGATCCTTCTCCTTGAGCAACTGGGAAATCGTGAATTTCTTGATGGTATAGAATTCTTTGAGGATGTCACGGTTGGTGGGATAGCCGATGGCACGAAGGAAAGTGGTGATGTAAAATTTCCGGCGACGGCGACGACGGTCAAGGTAGATCCAAATGCAGCCGCTGGTGTCAAACTGGACATCCATCCAGGAACCGCGATCCGGAATAACCCGATAACTGTAAAGGGTACGTCCGGAGGTATGACGGGTCTTTTCAAAGCAGATACCGGGGCTGCGGTGCAGCTGGCTGATGATGACACGTTCCGCACCGTTGA
>JAZRNP010000204.1:0-12390 GCA_045648225.1 Victivallaceae bacterium
GGTCGCCGGAGGAATGCTTCTCAACAATCTTGATATACTCCAGCGTCGTCTGGGCGGATTTGAAGAGTGGCTCAACGACCCCAAACTCAAAAAGATGGTCGAATTTGTCCCCCACATGAATCTGTGCGGCAAATGGTTTATGAGCTACTCCGACGCAGAACCCTGCTTTTTCCGGGTGCCACGGGGAATTCTCGTGAAATACGGCCGCATGACCGGCTGTCAGGAGATGATCTCCATGGCCATGAATCTTCCGGAATCGGAGCTGGCCGATGCCGATCTCGGCAACCGGAACGGACTGCTCTTTGACGAAATCGCTGAAGTTACCATGGGAAATCCCGCACCGGGCAAACCGGAATACAATGCGATCGACTTCTGGCCGAATCTGCAGATCTGGATCGCCCGGCAGAAACCGGAGGCCCCGGAAAACGGAATCATCTTCACTCTGAAAGGCGGCCATAACCTTCAGAGCCACAACCATCTTGACCTCGGACATTTTTCACTGTTCCACCGGAACGCTCCGATCATCGTCGATGTCGGCAGAGGGGTATACAACAAAACCTGTTTTTCTGTAAACCGCTATACTTTATGGAATTTGAATTCGGACGGGCACAACGCTCCGCTCTTTGACGGCATCCATCAGGGCCTCGGCGCAGAATATGCTTCGCTTATGGAAGAGCAGGATAACAAAGTCATCTGCGATATCACCGCTGCATACAAACAGGAAAACGGCATAAAATCCTGTGTCCGTCAGGTTGCGACCTGTTGGGAAAAGGGGTTTGTCGAAGTCGAAGACAAAGCAGAATTCTCCGGCAGCAAGGAGATAACCATTGCCCTGTACACCCCGGTCAAACCGGAAATCATCTCTCCATGTGCGCTGCAGCTGCAAAGCATCCGTTTTGATTTTGAGCAGATCGATCTGGATAAGATCGTCAAACTCGACTGCGATGATGCAAAAATCAAACGGGTCTGGGGAGATTTGTGGCAGATCAATTTCAAATGCACGAAAGAAGATTCCGCCAACTGGAAATTCCGTTTTTCAGAAATCTGAAACACAGCGGACGGATCACAGTATAACGGTAATTTTGAGCGATTAAATCAGAAACGGCTCCTTGTTCAGCCGGTGGACGCAGATTTCATCAATGACCGCATTTCCCCGGTTGACCAGAAGGAAGTGGACGATATCAGCGATCTCCTCCGGCATGATCATACCTTCCGGTGTCAGGTCCGGCCGGGAAAGCTTCACCATATCGGTGTAAACTCCGCCGGGGCAAATGGCATGAAAACGGATATTATCCTTATAATATTCCCTGGCCGCACTTTTGGTGAATCCCAAAAGGGCGTGCTTTGAAGCCGTATAGACACTTTGCAGCGGATATCCGGCGTGTGAAACGACCGATGCGATGTTGATGACACCCGGAGTTTCAGAACGCTTTAAAAACGGCAGGGCATACTGGGTGAGAAAAAACGGCACCTTGGTATTGATGGTCATGATCCGATCGAATTCTTCCACCGGAATCTTTTCAAAAGGGGTGCTCTGAGCGACACCTGCATTGTTTATGAGCACATCAATTCCGCCGAAGAGCTTTCCGGCATCCGCGACGGCACCGGCAGCAAATTCCAGATCGGTCAAATCACCGGGAAAAAGCTGACAGACCGAAAATTTTTCAACAGCCTGCCGGGTCTCTTCCAATTTTTCCAAATTGTTTCCACCGAGCAGAACGATCTTCATGTTGGCCCGGGCCAGTTTTACGGCGATGGCGCGGCCGATTCCCCCGCCGCCACCGGTGATAAGAGCGACTTTGCCGTCAAGAGATATCTGCATTTTCACTTACCGGAATTTCCGGCCGCTTTGATGACTTCAAGCAGCCGTTTGTTGAACTCAAGAGAATAGGTCCGGGAGTGAGCATGAGAGGGCATGATCGTAATATGCTTTTTCCCGGGAATATTGTTGTAGGCACAGAATACCGATGTTGATGAACAGGTATTATCCATCAGTCCGGTGGTAAGATAGGCCTCGGCTTTGATCCGTTTAGCAAAGAATGCCGCATCATAATAGGGCAGTGCCGCCACCATATCCGGACGGGTCGGTTTACCTTTTTTCACCGGAATCAGCCGGGGCCAACCGGCACGGCGATTGACCAGTACACCGCCATGGTCGCACAATGCCGGAACCGAAGCATAAACCAGCTTCACATCCGGATCAAGTCCGGCAGCGGCCAGCGATTGAGCTCCTCCCTGACTGTTGCCGACAACGATCAGAGTTCTGCCGTCGTATTCCGGCAGACTTTTGACATAATCCAGTGCCCGTTTTACCCGGAGGAACATACCCCGGAAATAGAATTGATCCCGGTTGCCGGCTTTGCGGTATTGATAGGCCCGGTGAGTGGTGGCAAAGAGCTTTTTATAGTATTCTCTCGGGTGTCCATTTTCAAAACCATGCGGATTGACATCGAAACGGATCACGCCGTCAGCAAATGCCATCCGGGCAGAACCGCCGGGAGCTCCGTGAAAAGAGACGATCGCCGGCAGACTTTTGGGAGCGGCGTTGGCAGGCATGGTCAGATATCCGGAAACGGGGGCACCTTCACAAGCAACTTTCACATCCCAGCACTTGAATTTACCTTCCAGGGCTGCCGGAGAGGGCATCGCCGGGGGAATCCGGAAAGCAAAGTAGTTGGGAGCATCTTTGAGCATGGAATTTTTTACTTCGATCTCTTTGCGTTCCAGTTCTTTTACCGGAATTTTGGCAAGATCAGCTTTGACCTTGTCCCAGAACTGATCAAAATCAGCAGGCTCGGTAAAGCCGGGACGGTAATCCTGCGGATCGATCACACAACCGATAGTGGCATAGACTTTGCGCTTGTCGGCACCGATCTGAACATCTTTTTTATCCGGAGTCAGAGCACTGACGACAAATTGATAGGCATAAGGTGACTGTTCGGCTTTCATGGTGAAATTCTGCACCTTGTCGAGGATGTGGATCTTTTCTGATCCGTCCTGACTGCGGACAATGACTCGCACCGGTGTGGAGTCAGCTTTTTTATTGCGGAAATATTGGATCGAAAGAGTGATGGTTTCGCCTTTCCGGTAAACCGCATCTTTTTTATCAAAAGCCACTTTGATTTTGCAATGATCCGCAGCGGCAGCAGCGAACGCCACTCCGGCGGCAACTGCCAGAACTAAAAATTTCTTCAACATAAAAACACCTCCGTTTTAAAGTACAGTTCGGAGTTAATATATCTCCCGTTACGTAAAAAAACAAGGAGAGTGATAAAATATTCTGCATTCACCGCCGGAAATTCCGCACGGCATCTGCCGAATAATATTTGTAAACAAATTGATGAATGCTATATTATAAATTCGCACATGAAATTATTTATAGAGGAAATACATGGAAACGATTTACAATTTTTTACTGGATATGACCGGATGGCCGCTGGCATTTGTCCTGCTGGCAGGCGGCATCTATTTCACCGTACGCACCGGATTCATCCAGCTGCGGATGTTTGGAGAATCACTGCGGGTGGTGGCGGAAAAACCCCATGATACCAATCGGATGTCCTCTTTCGGAGCATTGATGATCTCCACTGCGTCCCGGGTCGGGACCGGCAATATTATCGGAGTATCTGTGGCAATTTGTGTCGGAGGAGCGGGAGCCGTATTCTGGATGTGGATAACCGCCCTGATCGGAGGCGCATCTGCTTTTGTGGAATCAACACTCGCCCAGATCTATAAACGCAAAGATGCCAACGGCGGCAGCTACGGCGGCCCATCTTTTTACATCGAATCGACATTGCACAGCAAATTACTGGCGGTGATCTTTGCTTTGGCCTTGATCTTCACCTATGGTGTAGGATACAATATGCTGGCATCATTCAATCTGCAAAGTTCGTTTGCCGCATTTGATTTTTACCGGGAGGGTGTCAGCTGCTGGATCTGCGGCGGCCTGACTGCGCTGTTTTTTCTGATCGCCATCTCCGGAGGCAGCAAACGACTGGTCAGAATCATCAGTTCACTGGTCCCGGCAATGGGAATACTCTATTTGCTCATGGCCATTACGGCTCTGGTGATAAATCTGCATAAACTCCCGGAAATGTTCCGGATGATCTTTGACAGTGCATTTGATTTCCGGGCGATTTTCGGCGGATTTTCCGGTTCTGTACTGATGCTCGGATTGAAACGGGGACTTTACTCCAACGAAGCCGGTATCGGTTCGGCCCCCAATGCAGCGGCTTCGGCAGATGTATCCCATCCGGTAAAGCAGGGATTGGTTCAGATGCTGTCGGTATTTATCGACACCAATTTGCTTTGCACTGCGACTGCATTGATGTGCCTCTCAAGCGGAATCAAACCGGAAGCTGCGATGCAGGGAGCTCCCTATGTACAATCGACGCTGGATGCCACTTTCGGAGGTATCGGAAGTTGGTTTATTGCTCTGGCAATGATATTGTTTGCCTTTACCACACTGCTGGGCAACTTCTATTATGTGGAAAATTGTCTGGCCTATATTTTCGGAAAACGTCCCGGCAGAAAGCTGCTTTTTGCGATCCGGCTCGCCGGAACCATCCTGATTTTTACCGGAGCCGGATTGCATTTGGATCTGGCCTGGGGCATCGCTGACATTTCCCAATGCATACTGGCATTTATCAACATCCCGGTATGCGTGATCATTGGCGGAACAGCGTACCGGGCCCTGAAAGATTACCGCAAACAACGCTCTGCCGGTTTGGATCCGGTATTCAATGCAAAAGCCAACGGGATCAAAACTCCGACCGATTTCTGGAACAACGACTGATCCGGTTTAAAAATTTTTATTTTGCGACGTTGAAACTTCCGGAAACACTCTTTCCGGAAGCAAGACAACGCAAAGTCACCTTTACGGTTCCTGCTGCGGCGTTGGTCGCCATTACTTCACGGAGGGTGAATTCTCCATTGTCAGCAGCATAAAAACCGCTGCCGGGCAGAACAGTTCCATCGGATGCCGTCATAATAAGTTCCAACGGGATATACGCTTTTACCGGAACAGATTTCTCATCCAGCACACTGCATTTTACGGTAAAAGCATTTTTGCACTTCACGATTTCCGGCAACTGCAAAGAAAGCCGGCTGATTTTCCTGTCCAGCAGCAATATAACATTGCCGTCTCCGGGGGCAAGTGAAACTTTAAATTTGCAATTTTTACCATTCTTGGCAAGCGGGATCTCCCGGTGAGTTGTCAAATCATAGGCTGCAGCGGCGGAGTGATTGACAAAAATGGTTCCGGCATTGGGAAGGCCTTTTTCCTGAACCATCTGCCACTGTCCGACATAATCGCCGAAAGTACGTTTATCATTGACCACAAAAATATAATCAGCCTGATCATTTCCCCGCTGACGGACGACCAGATCAGCATTGGATGCACTGACTGCCGATGGAGCATATTCTTTGAGCAGCACCGCCAGATCTTTTCCCAGTTTCTGCAATTCCAGTTTGGTTCCGGCCGGATCAAAAGTGTTGCGGACAATTGACTTCAGACGATAATCGACCATCAATGCAGGAGCAGTGAACTCGTCGCCGATAATGACCACTCCCCGGCGGCGGAGTTGATTCAAATTTTCCAGCACGCTTTCTGTTACGACCTCCAGACCGGGGACAAAGAGGACTTTCAACTTTTCAATATTGCGCCCGGAACTCAGATGTTCATCAAAGATGATCGCCGGTTGAAAATGTCCCCATTGCAAAGCCAGATGCAAATCGGCCGCCCATCCCCGGCTCCATCCCATCGGGAAGTGCTTCGGGGCATAAAATCCGGCAGCAAGACTGTGCAGTATGGCAACCTCAGCGGGTCGTTCCGGAACTTTTTTCAGGACCGGTCCCAGCGGTTCGACCACATTTTTACAAAGCTCAGCCAGAACTTCGCGGCTTTTATAATTGGTCATCCGGTAAAGTTTATGATCCGTGCGGGCCAGCAGTGAACCGACCCCGTGATACATGATGGCATCCAGCCGGCGGGATATTTTAGACCAGAAAGCCTCCCGCAGCGAATCCGGAGCCACGCTGATAAACATCGCATTTTTTTCCCATTCCAGCCATTCTGGAGGATTTTTCACCGCCTTATTGGCCGGAGCAGTCTGGCTGCGGTACCAGATCGCCTGAGTCATCGAAGCGATCTTCTGTCCGGGTTTCCCCTGAGCCATGGCAATAACTTCATCAGTGGCCTGTCCGATTTTGATCGGATCGGGATAAGCATAGGTCCACTGGCTGATCATATCCACATCTCCGCCGCTTCCCCACATCGGCGGAACCCGGGTGGCCGGATCATAAAAGGTGAAAAAACGTTCCCGGCGTTCCGGAGAAATGGCCTGATGCATGGTTTTGGAAAGCAAAGTTTGCAGGGGATTCCAACCGTCTCCGACATCCCAGAACCAGCGGAGAAAATGCAGATCTTTATAATTATCCGGGATCACCCGATCCCACGGGAATTCTGGATCACCGGCATAGGATTTGGGAGATTTGCCGGAAATCGTTTCCGGAATATCATATCCGGCAAACTTTTTGAATGCCGCAGGTTCCACACCGCTGCCGAATGACGGCAAAGCACCGTCACGCACTTCGCTGTTGATCAGCACGCCGTCAAATGCCGGATGATCACCGACCGCTTTAACGGTGGAAAATGCCGCTTCAGAAAACTCTTTCTGCACCGCAGGATGAGAAGCCTCCAGATTGGCCCGGGGATAAACCCTGCCCTCCCGGTCGGTTCTCAAATGACGCTTGGCGGCAAGAAAACGGAAATGAGCGTGAAGCGTGCCGAAAGTGTAGAGTTTTTCTTTCAGATTTTCATCAAGATGGGGGATCCAGCGTTTGAGCGTTTCCGGATCAAAATTGCCGCTGCGGGGAAAAAGATGCACCAACTGGTGCGTAAATCCGGCTTTGCGGATGGCTTTGACATCGTCATAATTTCCCCAGAGCATCACCGGCAGGAAATCGCCGTATGCCGGAACGATCACATATTCGATCTGCTTATATGCAATTTTTTTTTTAGCACTGTCAAGTGCGGTAAGTTCCAAAAAATATTTTCCCGGAAGCAGATCGGTATCGATGGGAAACTGCAGAGTTGTGCCGGAATTTCCGGCGACTTCAGAAAGAAAAACCGGAGCCATTCCGGTTCCGGCACTGACGGCATTTACCGTTATATTTTTGAGATTCTGATCGACAAAATTCAGGAAATCAACCCAAACAAGGCTTTTTTTTTCACCCCTTTCAAAAACCAGACGTTTGGAAGAATCGGCGGAAAAGTCTTGCGGCGTGAATTTTGCACTGCGCAATTCGACACTTTTGAGAATTCCCCCCAGCGGGAAATAGGTGGCTCCGACCCGGTCACCGAAGGTGATGTTAACCTCCGGAGCAGCAATGCTGCCCGGCTGGACATCGGCACTGCTCAACAGCTTGCCGTTGACCAGAAATGCCACCTTTCCGGCGGCACTGAAACGCAGAGTCAGTGTATATTCCACGCCCGGAGTCAGCGTCACATTGCGGCTGACCGGCTGAACACTCTTATCTCCGTAACCGAATGCCGCTCCCAGACGGTAAACATTGTTTCCCTGCGGCATCAGGAAAAAGGCAAAACCTTTGTGATAACGCTTCTGCGCTTCACTGCGGGGCATAGTCACATATTTGGCATCACAGATCATCGCCCAGCTGCGGGAACGGTTGTATGACTTATCCAACGCCACAACTGCTGAAAGTTCAAATGCTTTGGCGGCGGTCAATTCAGGGAAACGTCCGGCAAGGATCGCTCCGGAAGGATTTTTGACATTGCTGTTGAGCACCGAAATACCCTCTTTGGTCAGTTTGGCATCTCCCCGGAGTTTGAGCGCATATTTGCCTTTGAGCACCGCAGGAGTGGAGAAGTCCCACTTGGCAATAAGTGTTCCCGGCGGCAAAGTTCCGGCGGATTCCGGTTCAAAATTTTCAAATTCGACAAAGCTGACCGTTCCACCCAGCGGCCAATAATCGGCTCCGGCACGATCTCCGATATGCAGCGGCAATTTGGCAGGAGCAATCGGCTTAGCCGGAACTCTGGCACTGCCGGCAGGAGCATTGTCCAACATAAAAGCGACCTGTCCCCGGCAATCATAAACCATTTTCAACACATGGGGCTGATCCGGCTTGATTTTGACGGTTTTCCCGGAAACAGCCACACTTTCATTACGGTAACCGAATGCGGCAGCCGGAACAAAACTGTCTGCCGCCTTGCCCCGACGCAAATAGATCATAAAACCGTGATGGTGATTGGGATTATTGTTTTTGGGCACATATTTATTGTCCAGCAGAACCAGATTGCTCTGTTGATGAAGCTGTTTGGAAGATATGGAAAATCCAACCGTCACAACGAAACTGCCTTTGAATTCCGGCTGATTTTTGACCGTAGCCGCACCGGCACGCTCTTTTTTATCTCCAACGGGGATCCAGAGACCGCCTTTACCGACGATGGATTTCCCGCGCAAAGTCAACGGATACTTGCCTTTGAGCACATCCGGTTTCCGGAAATCCCACCGGGCGATCACTTCACCGGCAAGACAGGAAACGATACTCAAAAATGCCATCATTCCGGCAAAAAACTTAATACTTTTCATAACATCTCCGCTGTTATTGTTACTTTAAAATCTCAATTCTGACCGGCTTGTAAATTCCGCCGGCGTATGCGGCATCATAAACTCTGACCGTTAAAATATTTTCTTTGCCCCATTGAATTTCTTTGGTGCAATCCATGGCAAAGGATTCTTTCCAACCTTCCGGTCCCACGTCGTGAGCACCGAGATAAGTTCCATTGAGCCAGACCCAGGCGGATTCATCCACGGCATCGAAGGCGACTTCGACCGCATTGGACTCCATTTTTTCCGGCATAGTGAATTTGATGACATACCACGCAACGCCATCGTAATCGGCAAATCCCTGATCTTCCCAAACGCCCATCCGGATACGCTTCCACGAGGAAAGATCAACATCGGATTTGAAAAATCCTTTCAAATGTCCATCCTGCATAACATCAGTTTTGAACATCCACGGAAGATCTTTAAGCGGCAGAGTTTTGACAACTTTCACCTCGTAGTCCCAGGTCGGATCATTGCGCAGCAGCCGGATTTCCCGCTGAAACGGCCAGGTCGATTGAACGGCGATCTGCCGGACCAGAGGAGATTTGCTCTCTTTGGCCAGTTTTTGAAGCAGGGGCATCACTCTTTTATCTTTGCCGATACAGAAAGGCAGCACAGATACGGCAGTCAATGCGACCTGTTCATCCGGGTCAGCAGCGGCAGAAGCGATAACATCGTAATCAAAATTTTTCTGTTTTTTGATCAGAGTGTATACGGCGTAACGGCGGATTTCCGGATCTTTGTTTTTAAGATAAGCTGACGCCTCAGCAGGATTGCAATCGATTTTTTTAAAGGCATTCTGCCGTTCAGAAAAGACCCCGCCGTATCCGGAACACATCCAGAATACAACGCTAACTATCAGCAACCGTAGTTTCATAGCCTCAGCTCTCCGGCACAGCGGTTTGAAATAAAAACAGTCTTACTTGGTACTGTTTTCTTTGACATCCTTGTAGTAATAAGTGGCGTAGCCGTTGGCATAGGCCTCATCCTTGCCGAGCGTACCGCAGTGTCCATCGGCAAAAAGCACATTGGCCCGGTTGGTGTGCAGCAAATTCAGTGCGCCCTGCGAACCGTCGGCCTTGAAAGTATAATGCTGAACTTTGCCGTATTTGGCATCTTCACGCAAACTGTCAGCAAGCATCGGGAACTCTGCCGCCGATGCAAGTTTGCTGGTTTTGACAAAAAGCGAAGCAGTGGCAGAACCGCCGCCGGCAGTGAAAGCATTGCCGCTTTTTTCAGCGAATTTGCTTCCCGGAGTATCTTTGGTCGGCACAAATCCGAGAGCACCGTAAATGTACTGCTGGTGATTCTGATGGACGCCTTCGGGGTGGGCAACGGAGGGACAGCGGGTGGATTCCCCGAGCACGCCGGTATATCCGGGTTCATTGTATTTACCGAAAGTAAATTCTGACCAGGTACGGGTCGTACCGGCAGTTTTGTAATAATTGAGTGCGCTCCAGTCATTGTGATTCATCTGGTAGATGGCAAACGCCATGCCATTCTGCTTGAGATTGCTGGTACAGGCGGATGCACGGGCACGGGCACGGGCACTGCTCAATGCCGGAAGCAGTATCGCTGCAAGAATCGCGATTATGGCAATCGTCACCAGAAGTTCGATCAAAGTAAAACTGTTCTTTCTCATTTTATCCACCTTTTCAATTATGATTTAAGCAGTTACACAAGTATATAATATAGCACAACGGCACTGTTTTTCAAATATGAATATAAAAACATCGAATCATTTGAACGAAGATTTCTCCACCGGAACAAAGTAATTCGGATTTCAGCCATCCTCACCGGTTGAAAAAAATGAGTTTAAAGAATATATTTTATAACGGACAGTAAATTTTAAAAGAACAATCCGGATAAAAACTGAGGTTTAATATGGCATCTTTTGACCTGCATCTGCACACCGAGTGGAGTTACGACGCATCCGCACCGGTAAAAGATTATTTCCGCATCGCCAATGAAAAGAAATGCCGGGCGATCGCCATAACCGATCACCATCTGATGGACGGCTATGAAGAGGTTCTGGAAAGTGCCGCCGAATATCCGGAAGTCGGATATCTCTCCGGTTCGGAAATATCTGTCAATTGTGAATTCGGCCCCATCGATCTGGTCTGTCTCAATCTGCCCCGCCGCCCGACGCCGGAAACAGAAGAGCTCTTTGATATCTATCACAAATGGCAGCAGGCCAGCGGTACGGCTACTTCAAAAAATATGTGTTCCCTCGGCTTTGAGTTCAATGATGAGGTCCGGCTGGCTCTGCTGCGCTCCTACCGTCCGGAAAAAACCATCGCCAAACAGGGCAACACCCATGTCAAATACCCGTTGATGATCAACTACTTTGTCGAACACGGCTTCTGCCGCAATGAAGAAGATTACCTTGAGCTGCGCAAAAAATTCACCTTCCGAGCCCCCTATCCCAACTACGATCAGGTCATACCGCTGATCAAAAAAGCCGGAGGCGTGGTAATAATTGCTCATCCGTTCAGATATTTTCTGGGGAATAATATTGAGCGCATGGACACTCTGCGGGAAATGTTTCAGCTGGACGGCATCGAGTGCTCCCATCCGGATGTCCCGGAAGAGCTCACTGGATTCTACCGGGAATACTGTTTAAAATACAACCTGCTCTCCTCCAGCGGAAGTGATCTGCATTCACCGGTTGCGGAGAAGTTTGCTGCCCAGAATGCCCCGGATCGCTGGCTCGACGAAATTCTGGAGCGGGTCGCCATCTACCACGGAGCGTGATCACCGAAAAAACAATCGCCGTCAGGCGGAACTTATCACTACTTCTCGCCAGTCGGGCGTTCCGCCCTGCGATCGGCGCAGCTCCAGCCCACGTGGTAAAGAGCGAGATCGCTCCGTTAAAAATCCAAACAGAGTCGTTTGGCAACAAAAGGACGGACTTTGGTATTGGCGACATCCTGATGCGCCGGATGTTTGGCATAAGCCAGCAGAGCCGCCTCATCAACGAAGGTCGATTCCAGCATACAGTCGGCGTTGGAACTCGGCAGTCCGTTGGTATGAACCTTGATGCTGACCAATCCGGGAATAACTCCGGTCAAAGCTTCCAATCCGGCTTTGATACCCTGTTTGATCGCAGCTTTTTCGTCCGCTGAATACTCTTCCTTAAGTTCCCACAAAATAATATGACGTACCATAAATTCACCTCTTCTGATTATTCATTTTTCCACAGCGGCAGAAAGATCCGGGGTTCGATATTGATGCGGTGTTCGACATGGCCGTCGACAAAGGTCAGCACCGTACCTCCGGCATGAAATGTTCCCGGAGCACCTTCCCCGTTGCTTTTGAAACCGTTGCCATCCAGAACCATCCGGCATTGGGTTCCGTAAGGTTTTTTGGTTTTATGCCAGGGATTGGCATCACCGGCAAGGGCTTTGATCGAGGGTTTGATAACCTGGGATGTTTTCAAAACAGCTTTGGTTCCACCGTATCCGGGATCTCCCATATAAACACTTTGAGCGTAATTGACATTATAACGGTTTCCGGAGGAACCGTTGGTACCGTATTTACCAACATTGACCGGACACATCAGCGCCTGGGTGGCATTCACCTTGGCGACAGTAGTGCGCGGATCCTTGGTCAAATAACTGTTGATCTGAAACGGCCACCAGTTGGTAGCGCTTTTATAGGACGGCATAGAAAAATATTCCTGATTATCGGGAAAATACGCAGAATACGCCGTTCCCAACTGTTTAAGATTGTTGACACAACTGGTCTGCTGTCCCCG
>JAZRNP010000205.1:0-1820 GCA_045648225.1 Victivallaceae bacterium
CGGCGGTGACCGGGATCACAGCAAGCGGCCCCGAATGGGGAAGGTGGCAGCGGAGTATGCCGATGAAATCATTCTTACTGATGACAATCCGCGTTCGGAAGATCCGGGACAGATCATCGCTGATATCATTTCCGGGATTCCGGAAAATATTGAGTACAAAATCATTCCGGACCGGAAAAAGGCTCTGGAAACTGCTGTCTGTTCTGCCGGAGCTGACGATGTGGTCATCGTCGCCGGAAAAGGACATGAGGATTATCAGGAGATTTCCGGCGTCAGATACCATTTTGACGACCGGGAAACTTTGCGGAATATCGGCCGATGAGAGATCTTTACAAGTTTATCCGGCAGTTTTATGTTCCGGAAGAGTTCCCGGCTCTGGCGGCGCAAGCTGAACGCTGGCAATTTTCCCGGCCGCTTGAGGGGAAGTGCATCTGGGATGCGACACCGGTATTCCGCAATACCATGGTCAAATATTATGCGTTGCAGTGTGCCGGAGCAAAAGTGACCGCGGCGGTTGGAAAAAATATCCCCTGTGATCCGGAAATCTGCCGCATTTTGCCGGAATTCGGAATCGATCTCGCCGATGAAGCAGCCCACACTGAAGTTTACGATGTGGTCGCTGATTGTGCCGGAAGTTCCAGAAATATCCAAAGCAGGCATGGCTATGTCGAATTGACCCGGAGCGGATTGGAGTACTACGCCAATTGGAAACAGCCGGTTTTTTCTGCTGATTCCGGGGTTTTGAAAAAACTTGAGACCATCCTCGGTACCGGAGAGGGGTTCCTCCGGGCGATGAAACAGTTGAATTACGATGATTTCAACGGAAAAAGTGTGATCGTTTTCGGCGGCGGAAAAGTCGGATTGGGAGTGGCCCGTTATGCCGCATCTGCCGGAGCAAAAGTTGCCGTCGCCGATCTGAAAAAAATCGCATTGCCGGATTATATGAATTTTATTGACGGCAATGATCCGGTTGCGGTGCGTCAGGCGATTTCCGGAGCATGGTGCATTGTTTCAGTGACCGGTATCGCCGGAGCGTTGGCCCGTTGGGCAGATGAATTGGTCAGCAGTACAGCAATTATTGCCAATATGGGCGTTGAAGATGAATTCGGCTCCAAAGTTCCGGAGTCCAGGGTTTTGAATGCAAAACATCCGCTGAATTTTATTCTGGAAGAGCCGACCCACTTGAAATATATTGATGCCACCATGGCTCTCAATAACTACGGTATTGAAAAACTTTGCCGCGATGAATTGCCCGACGGTATGAATTTTCCGGAACGTGAATTGGAAAAAATTATTGTTTCGGATATAAAAAACGGCGGCTTGATCGCAGCCGAAATGGAGTTTATCACATCCGGACTTGACGATTGAATTTCTGAGGTGAAAATATGTATGATCTGATCATAAAAAATTGTCTGCTTGACGGTGTTGAAAGTGACATCGCTGTTGAAAATGGAATTATTTCCGCTATCGGTTCGATCGACGGAGCTGCAAAAGAGGTTTTTGATGCCGGCAATATGGCGGTGCTTCCGCCTTTTTACAACACTCATACTCATGCGGCAATGACACTGCTCCGCAGTTACGCTGAAGATATGGAGCTGTTTGACTGGTTGAGCAACCACATTTGGCCCATCGAAGCCAAGCTTACCGAAGAGGATGTCTATATCGGAACCCGACTCGCCACGGTGGAAATGATTCGTTCCGGTACGGTCTACTTCAACGATTCCTATTGGATGCCCAGAAGTGCTTTGAAAGCGGTCGAAGAATCCGGAATGCGGGCAACTCTGGGATTGCTTTATCTGTGCAACCCCGACGGCGATGTG
>JAZRNP010000206.1:0-2673 GCA_045648225.1 Victivallaceae bacterium
AAAGGGCGGCTGGGAGAAGTTTTGCAATTATTTATATTTGCATAAAAAAGGTTTGAACTCTCTCCGGTAAAAACAAGGTGCGGGAACAAAAACTGCTACCCCATTTTTTTGCCCGAATTCCGGGCAAAAAAAATAACGAAGCCGCAAGGCTTCACTTCACGCGGCGACAGCCGCTCTTCACTCAAAAGCCGTAGGCTTTTCTTCACATCTTCACTAAAAACATTCCGACTTGCTTGTGAAGGCGTTTCATTCCGCTATCACTCCATTGCACTTGCTTGCCACGGCGTAGCAAAGCGAAGACGGGTGAAGTTGCCGCCTGCGGCGGGAGGATGTGTTTCTTTTTACAGCGCACCTTGCGGTGCTTAAATAAAATCTCCCGCATTTCTCCGCTGTAAGAGGTCAGTTAGCCCTCTGCCGGAGTACATACAATCTGCAAAAACGGAGTTGGAAAGGTTGCAAAAACAGGGCAACACGGCGAAAATCCGGCAAAAGTACTCCCGATATGTAAATTCCCCGACCGATCACACCTGCAATAAAAAAATCCATTTTATCAGAATTTCACTACGCAGCAATATTGAACTAATCCGGGGATTTTTTCATCGCGTTCGATTTGAAAAACAGACGTTACTGAAAATGCCAAATGTTTAGAATCAAATTCAAACAAATTGGAGTTGCCTTGAGCTTCATCAAAAGCTGCCTGCAAAGAACATGCAAACTCTTTTGCAGTTTCAACACCCCCTTTGAAGATATAACTCACCTGATATTCACGTTTAAGAAAATCTCCGAAGATACATTCTGCCCAAAAATCGGGACATTTTTTATCCCGAAAATCCGGCATCCATTTCCAAACAACAAACTTTTGTTCCGAAACAACTTTTTGTTTTACGAGATATTCATGGAGTATCCGCAGGATCATTTTTTCCGGACCGGCGGGCTGTTTCTGCTGTTTGGCAAGAAACAAGCACTCCGGACATAACAAATTATATGCGTAATGTTTCTGCTTTACAACTGTCTGGTCGGTTTCCCTGTGGCAGATATTGCATTTTATCAGCATCATTCACCTCAATATTGCAATGCATAAATTTATAAATTGGAAATCACCAACGTGGAATGTTACTTTTTTACATACGATGTTGTTCTTCCGGAGCCGACTTTAATGATTTCACCATGGTCAAGCATCTCTTTCAGAGTCCGTTCGATCATGGAAATACTTATATCAGGACAGGTGTGGGCAATATCTGATTTGCTGATTTTGCCAAGTTTCTGTTCAAATATCAATCGGATGCGATCGGTTTTGTTGAGTTTGCCGGTAACAATATGTTCAACTCTGTTTTCAAATTCACGATATGATTTGAGAATAATGCCCAACATATAACGCATAAAGGGCATATAATCATTCGTACCACTGTTCCAGTTTGCACTGCTCTGCTGCAATGTTTCATAATAGGTTTCTTTGGATTGTTCAATGAGTTTTTCCAGACTGATATATTTCCCGACAATATAACCATTCTGATAAAGCAGCAGCAAAGTAAGCAAACGGCTCATGCGTCCATTGCCGTCATTGAACGGATGAATGCAGAGAAAATCAAAAATAAACAATATTGCAAGCATCAATGGATCACAGACACCAATGGCAAGTGCGTTTCTGTAAGCCGTGCAGAGTTCTTCCATTGCCTGTGGTGTTTCAAACGCAGTGACCGGAGTAAAACGGATATGCTGATTGCCTTTGGAATCAGTTTCTGCAATCAGATTATCGCTGTTTTTCCAATGCCCTCCAATACCGGGAGCTTGAAAGGAATACAAATCACGGTGCAGCTGCAAAATAGAGTTCGGTATCAGCGGAATATACTCATAACTTTCGTGGATCGTTGCCAGAACATCCCGATATCCGGCAATCTCTTTTTCATTACGGTTCACCGGTTGTGATTTTTGCACTACCAGCTCTTTTAAACGGATATCAGAAGTAAAAATACCTTCAATACGGTTTGAAGCATCGGTGCTTTGAATGATTGCAACTTCAAGCAGTGTTTTCAAAATATCCTTTTTGGCAGTAATGTATAAATCCTGTTTCCCGCGATATTCGTGAATGGCGGATAAAAGGTTGCTGATTTCCGGAGTAAGCAACGCTCCAGGAAATGCCGAATAATCAAATTTTCTCATAAATCCAACTCCGCTATTTTAGCTTATCTGCCCATAATATAATACCGTTCTGCATAATTTCAAGTTTATTTTATGCAGATAATTCTGAAAATTATGCAGATAAGTCATAATACCGCAGTAATTACTGCATAGAGTATAGATAAAATCAACTGCACATATTTTTAGGGAAAATGGGCGGCTGGGAGAAGTTTTTTGGTTGATTATATCTGCCTAAAAACGACTTGAACTCTCTTTTACGAGATCGAGGTACTGAAACGAAAACTTGCACCCCATTTTTTTGCCTTGATTTCAAGGCAAAAAAACATGAAGCCTGTCAAGGCTTCGCTTCATACGCCGACAGGCGTGCTTCATATATTTTGATGCTTGACGAGCAAAGCTCGCAAGCACAAAATGTGCTTCATGCACCGAAGGTGCGCTTCATAAAAACGCCTTGCCAGATGAAGCATTGTTCCGCTGCCGCTACACAATATGAAGCATCTCCACTTTGTTTCGATATGAAGCACTCCGCTTTCG
>JAZRNP010000207.1:0-5184 GCA_045648225.1 Victivallaceae bacterium
CTCAGAAGTGGCAGGGCAATGGCAGCACCTTCGCTTCCTACCATCACATGGATGGCCGGGTCAGCGTCATGGTCGAAGTCGAAGGCGAAGCTGATGCCGCCTTCCTGAACGACCTTTGCCTGCATATCGCCGCTTTCAACCCCCGCTACATCTCCCGGGATGATGTTCCGGCTGATGTCATCGCCAAAGAAAAAGAGATCGCTGCTGCTGCCGATCCCAAGCTTGCTAACAAGCCCGCCGAAATGCTCGAAAAGATCCTCGGTGGTAAAATCAACCGTTTCTTCGGCGAAAACTGCCTGGTCGAACAGCCTTGGGTCAAGGATGACAAGACCACCATGGCCAAGCTCAAACCCAATGCCAAAGTCAAACGCTTTGTCCGTTGGGCTGTCGGCGAAGAACTGTAATTCGCTGAATATGTTCCGGGCAGCGTGTCCGGAGTAGAATCGGGACTGTCGTAAACCTTAATGGTGTACGGCAGTCTCTTTCTTTTTACAACCTTGAGATGAATGTTTTTTTAATATCCGTTGCTGATTTTTAATTTCATTTATTTGGGCGTGCAGCATAAAAATAAAAGTTGCGTTTTACAGAATAACGAATAAAATGTTGAAAAGTTTAAGTTTTGGATTGATTTTTTTGTTTTAACATTTGACAAAACTGTTCCCTTGTGTTATTTTAATATTGTGGTAGATAAAAGTGTAAATTATTTATAAGCTTTAAAACAAAGGAACAAACTTATGCAGCGCAGAATTTTTGCAAAACAACTGATGATGCTGATCCGTAAATCCGGACTGCGGCAGATCGAACTTGCCGCTAAAATCGGAGTTTCGTCAGCTGCGATTTCTCAATTTGTTCATGGGACGACTCTGCCGACGCCTCATCACATGGAGTTGATTTTTGCTGCTCTTAAAACTCCGGCCAAAACCCGTTCGCAGCTGCAGTATCAGCTTATGCTTGCCCGCTCTGAACCGCGCCGTCTCGGCGGAAATAAAAATAAGCCGGTTGAGTTGATGCCGATCCGTTCCAGTCAGGGATATTCCATTACCGAAGTGTCCGCCCGGACCGGTATCAGTTCCGAACGTATCATCGCTCTGGAGGAAAATCCCAATCTGCCTCTTACCGAGCAGGAAAAACAGCAGTTTTCTCTGATATACGGAGTGAATTTTGATCAGCAGGAGATCGCCGTTGAATCTTCCTCGGATATCGGTAATGTGTATAACAAAGGCGGTGCTCCGCTGATCATGGTCAGCGATCTGCTTGAATATGATAAGCAGGAAGAGACCATTGATGAATTTGCATGGCGCAATATCCGGAATTTTGTTTCCAATGTCGTAAACGGTGTTTCCCGTCCGGTTTTTGCCCAGGCATTCAGCGATGAGGTCGGTTTCCGGCATGATGGATTGCTTCAGATCGTGCTGGCGGAAAACCGTCCTGCCGGTTTTGCTCCGATGGAACTGCGTATGTATGAAGGCGGTATTTTTCGGCTCTGGCAGCCCGGTAATGAGAGTTCCAAGCGTGATGATCTGCCCAGTTTTGAAACTCATGGTACTTTGGTGTGGTCACTGCCGGTTGTGGAAGTGATTCTCAAACCGCTTAAAATCAAAAAATAAGTGAAGCAGCAACGATGAAGCCATCTTCTTGCGGCTGCGGGATCGCAGTCGGTGTGATCGCCGCATTGGCAGTTTGTGCCGGGGTGTGGTATTTCTTTTACTGCCGGAAAAATCCGGATCGTGCGGAGGAACATTTTGAACAGGTCGAACATGGCTGGGAAAATGTCAAGCACTCCGGAGATAAGAGTCTGCATTATGTAAAGCATACCTTTTCCGGCCAGCGCGGAGAAGCAGTGAACCGGCACCATGCGGAACCGGATGTGCCGGAAACAGCTCCATTGCTGCCCCAACATCCGGACGACAGAAAGCATTGATGTTGTAAAGGAAGGATTTTTAATATGTCGATATGGTTGATAGTGGTTATTCTTGCGTTGGTGCAGGGAATAACGGAATTTTTGCCGGTGAGTTCTTCCGGGCATCTGGCGGTGTTGGGTGCTCTCAGTGGGATCAATGGCGATGAGGGAGCCGCATTCAGCATCGTGCTTCATGCCGGTTCACTTCTGGCGATATTGAGTTTCTATTTTAAAACGATTCTGGGCCTTTTTACAAGAGAACGTATTCGCGTAATTGGAATGGTGATCATTGCAACAATTCCCGCCGGAATCGCCGGAATAATTATCAAAAAAACGGGTTTGGACAAGCTTTTTTTCAATGATTTACTTTCGATCGGTATGGCATTTCTGATTACCGCTTCGATACTGCGGATAACCGGTAAGGAGAAAATGATCCGTAATTCGGTGACTTCTCTGGAAAATATCTCTTTCCGTCAGGCAATTATTATCGGATTGGTGCAGATGGTGGCTATCATGCCGGGAATTTCCCGTTCCGGTGCAACTATCGCCGCCGGAGTGCTGTGCGGATTGCAGTTTGAAAGTGCCGCTGCGTTTTCATTCATGCTGGCGATCCCTGCTATCGGTGGGGCAATGCTGCTTGAGATGATTCCGCTGATCCAGAACGGTTTTACCATCGGACGCTTGGATTGGACGCAGATCGTTTGCGGTTTCGGAATCAGTGCGGCGGTAAGTTTTGCTGCATTGACGATGCTGGTGGCAATTGTCAAAAAACGTAAATTATCAATTTTTTCATGGTATCTTTTTCTGATCGGAATTATGGTGGTCGGATGGCAGATGCTGAAAATTCAAAACATGGGATAAAAGTATGTCTAAACTGTTTTTTATCGGCTGCGGCAAAATGGCCGGAGCCATTGCCGGAGGGGTGATCCGGGCCGGAGTGCTTAAACCGGAAGAGATCGCCGGATTTGATGTTGATGCGCGCAGTGCAGAGAACTTTGAAAAGATTTCCGGAGCGAAAGTTTTCACTTCTGAGGCCGGAATTCATATTGCGGAAGCAGAAACGGTTCTGATTGCTGTGAAACCGCAGATGCTGGAATCTGCATTGAGCTGCTACAAAGATATTCTTAAAGACAAGGCTGTTTTTTCCATCGCTGCCGGAGTTTCGATTGCCAGATTGCAGGAGATCACAGGAGCAGAACGGATCGTCCGGATCATGCCCAACACTCCGGCTCTGGTCGGATGCGGAGCTGCTGCATACACTGCTTCAAAAGAAGCTTTGGCTGCTGATGTGGAATTTGCCGGGGCAATTTTTTCTGCGATCGGAATGGCAGTTCAGCTGCCGGAAAGTTCCATCGATGCCGTAACTGCGCTTTCCGGAAGTGGTCCGGCTTATGTGTTTGAATTTATTCAGGCACTTGCTGACGGAGGTGTCGCTGAAGGTCTGCCCCGCAATATCGCCTTGCAATTGGCGGTTCAAACCGTTATCGGCAGCGCAAAGATGGTTGCAGAAACCGGTGAACATCCGACCCAGCTCAAAGATAACGTTACCAGTCCCGGCGGAACTACCAGTCGGGCACTGGAAGTCATGGCCGAACACAGTTTTGCCGGAATCGTGATCAAAAGTGTCCGGGCCGCCGCTAAGCGTTCCCGGGAATTGGGAGGTAATAAATAATGAATCCGGTTATGTCCACCCCAATTCCTGATGGTAAGCTCTCTGTTGTTATGCCGGTCTACAATGAAGAAAAGACGATCGAACAGATCGTCGGATTGGTGCTTGCCCGTCCGGAAGTCGGAGAGCTGATCATCGTCGATGACGCATCCAGAGACAATTCCTGGGCAAAGTTGCAGCAGCTTGCAGAAAATCCCCGGATCAAACTGTTTAAACAGGAGGTCAATTGCGGAAAAGGTGCTGCAATTATCCGGGGGTTCCAGGAGGCAACGTTGGATTATGTGCTGATCCAGGATGCTGATTTTGAATATGATCCGGCAGATTATGCACTGGTGCTTGCTCCGCTTGCTGCAGGTAAAGCGGATGTGGTTTACGGTTCTCGCTTTATGAGCAGTCCGGGGCAGGTGAGATATTTTAAACATGAAATGGGCAACAAGCTTTTGACGTTTGTTTCCAACTGGTTTTCTGACATTCATCTTTCGGATATGGAGACCTGCTACAAGGCATTCCGCAGAGAAGTTATCCAGAATCTGAAACTCACCAGTCAGCGTTTCGGCATCGAGCCGGAGATCACCGCCAAGATCGCCAAACCCCGTTGCCTGAGAATTTGGGAGGTTCCGATCTCCTACTGTCCCCGCCGTTATGATGAGGGCAAGAAGATCGGCTGGCGGGACGGAGTGGCGGCATTCTGGCACATTTTCCGTTTCAATTGCCTGACCAGTCAAAAGAAATCTTTTGTCAAACCCTGGGACGAGGTGTTGTGACGCAGGTTTGATCATGTGAACCAAAGTAAAAGAGAGAGATTTACCACTCTCTCTTTTTTGTATAAGTATAAAAAACGGCTGCTGCAAAATTTTTGCAGCAGCCGTTTTGAATTCTGTTCAGAACTTATTTATCGTTCTTCTGCTCACTCTTCTGATCTTCCGTTTTTTCGGAAGCGTCGATGGCTTCAAGTTCGGCTTTATCTGCCAGAGAAATGTTGCCTTCGACCATGCCGTTGTCGAGGAAGTTCAGTTTGCGGTTCTTGAGGTCTTTGAACAGCTGACGCATATCAAGGGCCGATCCAATTCCGAACCAGAAGGTTACAATAACCGCAATTACACCGGGAACCAGCAAACTGGTCACCAGGAAGTAGGTGCTCCACCATTCCTTGGGCCAGCGGTCAAAGATGTTCCAGATTACGATGAATACAAAGGCAAAAAGGAAACGGTAGATGATAGAATAGACAAAGAGTGAACGGGCAACAACTCGATCCCAGAAGCTGTACTGCGGGGTAATCGTGATGAGCTTGTTCATGATGTTCCGCCAGCTCCATTCAAATTCCTGCTGGTTCAGGTTGTCCAGATTGTATTTTCCGCGGTGGAGCATACGATCAAGGTTGAACGGCTCTTTGCAGGTGAGTTTGGAGACCACAACGTAGATCAGCATTGCAAAAATGGTGACCATCAGTTTGAATTCGTAGGCGTTCATGAAACACTTGTAGGGAGTTACCCGCCAGACGATGATCGGTTCAAACGGCCGGGAAATGCTCTCTACAACTTTGGTGAAAGTGTCCAGCGAGTTGGTTTCCACCAGATAGGCGTAGATGTTGGTCCAGTACTGCTTCAACGCGATG
>JAZRNP010000208.1:0-6447 GCA_045648225.1 Victivallaceae bacterium
CATCGGTGACCTCTATCCCTACTTCAGCAGCGACATCATCTTCGATCAGAGCAATGTCCGCAAAGTTTTGGGCGAAAAGGTCCTCGATTGGGAATACGGTCAGAAAGGGCTGGAAACTCTTATCCGTTCTTTCTACATCGACTACTTCCCCAACGTGGAGTGGATCCAGAAGGTTGCAACCGAAGAACCTGACCGGATGCCGCGTTGATCACTAAAAAACTCTATTAAAACTTTTTTCAGGTAAAAAAATGGCTGACAAGATTTCTATTATGCCCTGTCTGGATATGCAAGCCGGACGGGTGGTAAAAGGGGTGCATTTCGTTGATATTGCTGATGCCGGAGATCCGGTGGAGTGCGCACTTGCTTATTGCGCTGCCGGAGCCGATGAATTGGCTCTGCTCGACATCACCGCCACCGTTGAAAAACGGGACACTCTCACTGAAGTTGTCCGAAAAGTGGCCGATGTCTGTACCATTCCCTTTACCGTCGGCGGAGGAATCCGGGATCTGGAATCCGCCCGTCAGGTGCTTGCAGCCGGTGCCGATAAAGTTTCCACCAGCAGTGCGGCATTCCGCCGTCCGGAACTGATCAAAGAGCTGATCAGCGAATTCGGCGTCGATGCCGTGACCGTTGCCATCGACCTGGATGTCAACCCGGCTATGCCCTCCGGATACGAAGTGTATGTTGACGGCGGACGCACCGCTACCGGTGCCGATGCGGTTGACTTCGCAAAGAAGGTCGATGACTTCGGTGTAAAGGTTATTCTGCCGACCAGCAAAGCCGGAGACGGAGCCAAAACCGGATACGATCTGCCGGTTATCCGTGCCATGGCCCAAGCCTGTTCTGCAAAGATCGTAGCATCCGGTGGAGCCGGAAAAATGGAGCACTTCATCGAAGCCGCAGAAGCGGGAGCTCAAGTCCTGCTGGCAGCGTCAGTGTTTCATTTCAAGTTAATCTCAATTCCTGAATTGAAAATGGAGTTGAAACGCCACGGATACGGTGTATATTAAATAAGCGGAATGTACCGTTGACTTTAATTGCGGCGTTCCGGAAATTTTCTGGAACGCCTTTTTTGGCTTTTTAAGGGATCTGGCAAACAATGGCAATCAGCAGCAAACGCACACCGGGAAAAAGTACCGGCGAAAACAAACCCCGTTTCAATTACAAATGGGGTATTATCGGTGGTGCAGTTGTTATTGTGATCGCCATTGCCGTCTGGCTGGCGATCGCCCTGCCGCAGAAACTTTATTACAAAAATCCCCGGTTGGCATTCCGCAATCTGGAAATCGACAGCACCGGATACTGGCAGAAACAGCATAAGCTGCTGATGGAACGAACCGGGATCAGCTACGGGATGAATATATTCTCGATCAACCCGGCCAAGCTGAAAACCAAACTGGAGAATATCCCCAGCATAGAGAGTGCTGAAGTCAGCATGATACTTCCGGATACGCTGAAAGTAAAAATCAACGAACGGATTCCCCGGGCCTCTCTTTATTCCGTAAATTCGGCCTATGTCGTCGACAAGGACGGCAAGCTGATCAAAAGATCCGAATCCAGTGCCGGACACCAGCGTTTGCCGGTGATAAAAAACCTGCGCAGTGAAAAACAGATCGGTCAGGCATTGGATCTGATAATGAGTGCCTTGAGCAACTATCCTCAAATCGCCATTCAGGAAATATCTCTGGCAATCCCCGGCGAACTGAATGTGATTCTCTACTACCGGGAACACAAACGCTGCAAAGTGAAATTTCCGGCGGCCCCGGATAATGATTACAACTATCTGCTCTCCGTACTGCAAACCACCATTCTCCGTAGCGATTGGAGCGAATATGATTTGCGGTACAGCGGAAGCGTAACAGGAAAATAACAAATTTTCAACATAAAAATATTTAACAGGAAAGAGTCGATTATGAAAAAAGTTCTGGTCATCGGTTCCGGCGGGCGCGAACACGCTCTGGTTTGGCAGCTGAAACGCAGCCCGCAGGTCGAAAAAGTTTTCTGCGCTCCCGGTAACGCCGGTATTGCAGCTGATGCGGAATGTGTCAATATCAAAGTTGATGAGTTGGAAAAACTCGCCGATTTTGCCAAAGATAATGCCATCGACTTTACCGTCGTCGGCCCGGAAGCTCCGCTGTGCGCTGGCATTGTGGATGTTTTCAAATCCCGTGATCTGGCGATTTTCGGACCGGATAAAGTTGCCGCCCAGCTTGAAGGAAGCAAAGATTTTGCCAAGAAATTCATGGTAAAATATAACATCCCGACTGCGGCCTACGACACCTTTACCGATGCGGAAAAAGCCTGCGAATACATCGATGCCCAGTTCGATACAGGAGTCAAAGGCATCGTCGTCAAAGCTGACGGTCTTGCCGCCGGCAAAGGCGTTCTGGTTGCCGAAAACCGTACCGGTGCCAAAGATTTTGTCAAAGAGTGCTTCAACGGAGCGTTCGGCAACGCCGGAACCCGGGTCGTCATCGAAGAGATGCTCACCGGCGAAGAGGCTTCCATCCTCGCGCTCACCGATGGAAAAACCATCATTCCGCTGGTTTCCAGTCAGGATCACAAACGTATTTTCGATCGTGACCGCGGCCCCAACACCGGCGGCATGGGTGCCTACTCCCCTGCCCCGGTCGTCACCGATGCGGTCAGTGCCCGGATCGATCAGGAAATCCTGCAGCCCTTCCTCAAAGGTATCAACGAAGAAAAACTCGATTTCAAAGGAGTTATTTTCTGCGGACTGATGATCGAAAACGGCATCCCCAAAGTTCTGGAATTCAACGTCCGCTTCGGAGATCCGGAAATCCAGCCGGTCATGCGCCGTTTTGAAGGTGACTGGTATGATGTTCTGCGAAAAACCGCCGATGGCAAACTTGCCGAAGCTGAACTCAAATGGAGCAAAGATGCTGCGGTTTCCGTGGTGATCGCTTCCGGCGGCTACCCCGGCAAATATGAGTCCGGCAACGAAATCACCGGCCTGAAAGAATCTGCTGATACCGGAGCTGTGATCTTCCATTGCGGAACGGCAGAAAAAGATGGCAAAATCGTCACCGCCGGAGGCCGGGTGCTCGGCATTTCCGCCACCGGGAAATCCATCCGCAATGCGATCTACAACGCCTACTACGGCGTCCGTCCCATCAACTTCAAAGATATGTCCTATCGCAAAGACATCGGTTTCAAAGCCTTGCGCCGTCCGGCAACTCCGGTGACCCGCAAGCGTACCGCCTGGGCAATGATCTTTTTCCTCGCTTTTGCCGGAATTTTACTGGTCTACCCCTGGGCGGATATCCTGCCGGCCAAATATGTCAACTGGGAACAGGTCACGATTGTCCGCGCAGCGGTATTGCTGTTTTCGCTGCTCCGTCTCTCGGTTGCGGCGGTTCGCAAAAAGCTGACCTACCGGCTCTACTGCGTGAGTTTCATCACCTTCCTTTTCATCTGGGTATTCTCTCAGTTGATGCTCCAGCCCTACCAGATTATTGTCAAGGCTAATCCGGCGGCTGCAACGGAACAGATCCAGAAGTAAACAATTGTTTTTTGCAGGCGGATATTGCCGGATTTCAAACCGGTGATATCCGCTTGTCAGATTTTCCGGGGTTTTATTCATGCTCAACTACATTCTGCGCCGCACATTTTACTCATTCTGGGTAATAGCCGGGGTGCTGGTTCTGACATTTCTGCTGTTCAATATGTCAGCCGGTGATCCGGCCGCAGCGGTATTGGGCAAAAATGCCCGCCCGGAAGAAATCGAACTTTTCCGTCAATCCATCGGCGGCGATCTGCCGCTGTTTTATGGAAAATATTGCCGTACCGAAGCCTTTGATTCGTGGCAGGGGGACGGTCAGGAAACGGTCGAAATACCGAGAAACTTCAAACGCTCAAATATTACCGCCATAATCACGCTGCAAAACGGAGAAAGTATCGAACAGGATATTCCGGATGAGTGCGAAAAGGCTGTATTGACCAATAATGGAAAAGATCGCATCGTCAAGGTGGAGTTTTTTCGCCGTCAAAAATCTCCGTGGGAAAGTCAGTTGAAACGTTCTCTGACCGAATTGGTCTCATTCAAACCGGTGTTTCCATACATCACCTTTTTTAATTTCGGAGAAACCCTTTTGAGCAGAGAGCCGATTTCCGAAGTTCTGCGCCGCGGAATGGGACCGTCATTATCTTTGATGCTGCCGATATTTGCCGGGGAGATCATTTTCGGTATTATTTTCGCCATGGCAGCCACTGCGCTGGCCGATACTCTGACCGACCGGATAATCACTCTGCTCTCCATCGCTTCAATGAGTGTGAGCTATCTGGCGGCAATAATTTTCGGGCAATGGATACTTGGTTATCAGCTCGAATTATTTCCGGTCTGGGGTTATGGCAGCATCGCCAACTACGGACTGCCGGTGCTTATCGGGATCCTCTGCGGCACGGGAAACAACATCCGCTTTTTCCGGACGGTGTTTCTGGATGAATTGCGCCGGGAATATCTGCGTACCGCTGCGGCTAAAGGGTGTTCAGTATGGAGTTTTTACAGCAAACATCTGCTGAGCAATTCATTGATTCAGATCATCACCCGGATAAGTGCCGGATTGCCTTTTCTTTTCACCGGCAGTTTGCTGCTGGAATCTTTTTTCGGCATTCCCGGTCTTGGCTTTGCCGGGATAGAGGCCCTCAATACTTCGGATATTCAGCTGCTCAAGGCTCTGGTGCTGTTGAGTGCATTATTATTTGTTATAATGAACCTGCTGGCCGACATCGCCTACGCCTGGGTCGACCCGCGAATAAAATTGGAGTAGTTTATGAGTATTAAAGTTCCGGAATTGCTTTCTCCGGCCGGAAATGCCGCCTGCGCGCTTGCCGCATTTGATGCCGGAGCCGATGCGGTCTATGCCGGATTGTCCAAATTCAATGCCAGAGAGAGGGGCGACAATTTCACCCCGGAATTACTCTGTTCCACCGTCGATTACGCCCATAAAAATGGAAAAAAAGTATATCTCACCCTCAATACACTGATCAAAGAGTGTGAATTTTCCGAACTGTTGGAAATGCTCGATTGTGTCAGCAGCATCGCTCCGGATGGTGTGCTGGTTCAGGATCTGGGTGTCCTGCGGATCGCCAGAGAATATTTTCCGCACCTGGAACTTCACGGTTCGACCCAGATGGGGATCCACAACTCTTCCGGCATGGCTGTCGCCGAAAAGCTCGGCCTGTCCCGGGTGGTGCTGGAACGTCAAATCACTTTGGAAGAATTAACTGCGATCCGCAAACGGACCAAACTTGAGCTGGAAGTATTCATCCACGGAGCCTTGTGCTGTTCACTCTCCGGCAGCTGTCTTTTCTCCTCTTACCTTGGCGGCTGGAGCGGCAACCGAGGTAAATGCAAGCAGCCGTGCCGACGTCGTTACTACTCCAAAAACGGCAACGGATTTTTCTTTTCGCCGCAGGATCTCTGCGCAGCAGAATTGATTCCGCAACTCCGCAAGATCGGAGTTGATTCTCTCAAAATCGAGGGCCGCCTCCGGCAGCCGGATTATGTGCAGAACACCGTAAAAGCCTACCGGCTGCTTCTGGATACCCCGGATGCCGATTTCCCGGAAGCTCTTTCCGAAGCGCGAAATCTGTTGAGCCGCACCTGCGGCCGCCGTTGGTCGACCGGGTTTTATACCGAATCTTCGCCGCAGGAATTGATCAAACCGGATGCCCTCGGTGCAGCCGGGATGCGAGTCGGAAATGTAGAAACGGTTTCAGAAAGAGGCTTCGTTTTTACCGCCGGTAAAAGATTGTTTCTCGGCGATCGCCTCCGGGTACAACCCCATTCCGGAGATGACGGCACCGCAGTCACCCTGACCAGAATGCTGGTGGACAACCAATCGGTTCGCAGGGTCATGCCCGGAGAAAAGGTCTTCATCTGCTGTGACAAACCGGTTCCGCCTGATGGTATCGTCTTTAAAATCGGAGAAAGTTTCACCGACTACAGCAAACGGATCGCCGCATTGCCGGAACGCAAACAGATGGTCGATCTCGATATCCGAATCTCCGCAAACGAAGCAGTGATCAAAGTCATCGACCTGGAATTGCCGCCCTTCCGTTTCCCGTTGGAACTTGCAGAAGCGGCAAAACATCCACTCTCAACGGAAACGGTCCGGACAGCCTTTTCGGAAAACAATTCAGACACCTTTGCGCTGGGTCGCAACACCATAATCACCATTGACGGCAATTATTTCATGCCCGGTTCAGTGCTCAAGCAGCTGCGCCGCAGTTTCTGGGAACAGGTGATGCCGGAACTGGATCCGGTTTTACTGGCATCTGCCGGCAGCAGTTCAAATGCGCTCGATCAGTTTTTGCGAGATTACCGTCCGATCCGTCCATGGGAATACCCCGCTGAACCCCATCTGGTTGAAACGGTTGCCATGAAACCCAACGGCGCAGACCCGGCGGCCCGCCGGGCGATCC
>JAZRNP010000209.1:0-2532 GCA_045648225.1 Victivallaceae bacterium
GCATTGAGCAAACGGGCGGCCAAGCCGTCAAACACGTCAAAGATCATGGCAAAAAAGATCACCCACGATGCCACATAAAAGATATTGACCGCTTCAGCCGGAGATGATTTATAAGATTGGATCATATACAATATCGCCGCAAAACCGCACAACGAATTGCACAAAGTCAATGTATTGGGGATATACTTTAAAAAATGTGCTCGTGATTGTAAAATTTTAGATCGTTTTTTCATCGAACGCTCTCCATATTATTTATAGTATTCAAACTTAAAACCACATCGAAGCAAAACATAAACTTCTCGCTTTCAAAGAAGCAAAGCTCTCGTTTTCACGACATTTGAGAAATCCTTTTTCAAACAGATAACGGTCATACAAACCGTTGAAAAGCCATCGCCAATCCCATTCCTGAAGTTCCGGGGCCATTTGCAGAGCCTTCCGCAATCCGGTAGTGCAGTTGTTGGTAAGTGAATTATAGAAAGCATGATTATTCATCAATTTTTCCGCATTATCGACCGTTTCCATAAAAATCTTTTTCACAACCTCTGCAGACGCTGCCGAACGATAACAATATACCGTTTCATTCCGGGGTTTGACCCGCAAATACAAGACATCTTCCGGAGTGGAAAAGAGCATCATCTGCCCGTATTGACGGTAAATGCCGGGGAAGAAACAACCGCCTTTCATGCCCTGCGGAACCCGGGGTTCAAAAGAGAGCAGCAACTTCTGATTATCGCTGAAATGGAAGGACAGCAGCATATGCGAAACAAAATCCATATAGCCCCAATAGGAAAGGACAACATCCATCCCGATCAATTTATCCGGATCGACGATCATAGTCTTGTAATTCACCTCAAAGTCTTCCAAGGTACGGTAACGGAAATCCCGGACATCGGCGATTTTGATTTTGCCGTCTGCCAGACGGGTTATCTGCGGAATCTGGCGGCATTCGACATTCCACTTTTCGTTTTTGAACCGCTGCTCCGGAGTCAACAGCAAAAAGGAACCCAATATACAAAATTCAATAAAAGTCAACGCCCACGCGGCCCGGCAAAGCCGCCATGCCGCCAACCAAATTACCAAAAGTCCACAACCGAACACCGCTGAAAGAGCTGCCGGGAAATGCCAGACAAAATATGATGCACCGACACACCACGCCCCCGCCAATGCGAGAAGCAGCATCGCTGTAATTTTGCCCGTTTTCCGGCAAAATTTCCAAATAGATTTCAGCAGCCAATCGGAACAACTCATGCTGCGTCCCCACTGTTTTCCACATCTCCCGGAAGCTTGGAATTCAAAAAGTTCCGGTAGAGCTGCGGAATAATATATTTTGCAACAGAAGCTGCCGGCAATGCAAATATCATACCGGTAATTCCGGCAAATATGGCACCAAGCAAGACAACGATGATCGTTTCAAGTGTGCTCAACCCGAGAGCTTCACCGATCACCGCAGGATAGAGAATAAACTGTTCGATTATACCATTATAGATAAGGTAAGCGATAATAATCGAGAGCAGATGACCGCCGGAAACACCTCCAAAAGCCATCGTTACCAGCAGCGTTATCGCGCAGGAGATGACCGGCCCCAGATAAGGCAGTAATATTCCGCAGCCGGCAATGATTCCCAGCAACCAGAAAAACGGCAGTCCCATAAAGAAAAACACTGTCGTATACACCGTGGAATCGACCAGCACCAGAGTGATATATCCTTTGAGCCAGACCCGGAGCCGGAAAAAGACTCCTTCGATGATCCGCCTGGCCTCGGAAATGATTCCCTCATTGGCACCGGGCAGCCAGATACCATTGAAAATCGTCCGGATGACATATTCACTTGTTGATTTATTACTGTCATCGCTGCGGCAGAATTCCGCCAGCTTGAACAGAAACAGCAGCGCAAAGAACACGGTCAACAGCAAATTGGCAAAAAATGAAGTCACAACGCCGAATATGTCTGCAGTGATTTCCCACATTCCGCCGGAACGCTTGAGCAATTCTCCGCTCAGCTGGATACGGGTCTCCGGATCATTAATGATCCGGCTGACAGAATCCAATGCGGAACGAACCAGCGGCAGAGCTTCAAAACGGTTTTTCCAATCATCAAGTTTGGCGTTGATTCCGGCAGTATATTTCAAAATATCTCCGGAAAAAACTGTCGTTTCCCGCAGCGATTGCCGCCATTCCCGCATATATCCACGGGCAAAAGCAGAAATTCCGATCCCCAGTGCGCTCAACAGAATAACGCTGGTCAGTGCCGTAAGTACCACCGACTGACGGATCAACCGGCGTTCACGGAGCCGTTCTTTGTCCTGCTCAAGCGAACTGTCCCGGCGGGTCAACACCTCAGAGAGCTTGCGCAACGGAGCAAGGAACCATGATATAAAAGTTCCGCCGTAATAAAATAATCCGCGTTTGCGCCGCAGCTGTCCCTCTATGAACTTTTCCATCGGCAGCAGAACGGCTCCGATAATAAGTCCGAAAATGACCGATTGCAGCAATTTTGCAGTGATAACAAACAGCAGAATCACACCGATAGCC
>JAZRNP010000210.1:0-8691 GCA_045648225.1 Victivallaceae bacterium
ACGCCAGATACTGTACCTGTACGCCGGGATTGGTCTTAACCAGCTTTCTGGCGAATTCGCAGGTGAAGCGCAGGACCCGGTCGGTCATCGGCACATAGGGGAAAACCGGACGGTTGCGATCAAGAAATACCCGGTTGGTGACTCTCGGAGCATCTGCCGGATCCCAGGCGCGGCACTGCGGGCACATACAGAATATATCATAACTGCCGTCACTCGGAGAGAGCCGGTAATATTTGACTTTGGGAGTTTTGGCCAGACTGGCGGCAGCTTCAGCGGCGGCGATTTTCATAACATCGGGATTGGATTTGCAGATACGGATGTGGGAGGTTCTGGAACGGCGGGTTCCGTCAAATTGGAGTGCAAACAATTTGGGATTAGTTTTACCGTAAGTTTTGCGCCAGTGGTAGAAACTCACGCCGCCGGCTTCGGCAATATTGCCGCCGAGACGGTTGGGAGCGTTCCAGGTTTCGTGTCCGGCATGACGTTCATTATCGACCCGGGGATCGAAAGTGGTCAAATGAGAAGCATTGAGCACCGTTTTGTCATATTTGATCTTGATGGTCTTGCCTTCCGGAGTTTTCCACGGGATCGGTGCCCGGGCACGGGTATTACGCAGATAACGCTGTTTGATAAAGGGAGCATCGCTCAGGGTGAATGGTTTGACGGAAATATCTGAGGACACTTTATAAACCTCTCCGAGTTCGCCGGGCCAGAGCATCCGGTAGCCGAGGGCTTCACGCATAAAGGTCTGGAATCCGATCATGGCATCCGGAGCGGTGATGGAGATGATGTTATCTTTAGCCGAAATCTGGATTTTGGAACCTGAAGCGAATTCGATTTTGACCGGGAAACTCTGCTTTCTCCAGAACCAGAGACCATCTTTGCCGGTCACAGCATCGGCGGAAACGACCGGCAATTCGGTGCCGGAGATCTTTTTGATCAGAGCATTAAAGGTGTTGACGGCAGTGCGGATACCCCGGGGAGCATTGATGATCACCGCCTGCGGCTTTCCGGATTTGACCAGAAACAATGGAGCACCGTCAAGAGTGTTGAATTTACGGTTGGAAACCAGCGGTTTTTCGGCACGTGGGCGAACGGACACCGGCTTTTCCGCTTTGCCAAGCGGGATATTATCCCAGAGTTCACGTTTGGATTTGAGCATGGTCACTCCGGCATCAGCAAGCATGGAGTGGAACGCTTTCATAAAGGGAAAAAGCTGCTCCAGCGCAACGTTGGCGCAATTGTGGTAAGGCTGAGTGTAATTGGTAAATGATTCGGTCAGACGGATATTGATAAAAAATACCCGGCCTTTACCGAAGCGGTTCTCCACCGCCAGAGCTCCGGTGGAATTGCCGATCAGTACCCGGGCGGAGGAATGGAGTTTACCCAGTGCCGCCCGGGGTTCATTTGCCGGAGCAAAGAGCATATGTTTGAAAACTTCCGGGATCTTGCCGCATTCGGCAAAACGGGGATCGCTGATTTCAGCTTTGCCGGTAAAACTCTGCCATTGATCGGCACCGAAAAGTTTGGCCAGATTGCCGACCGCCGCCTTTTTGGGAACCGGTGCGCCGTCAGCAAGATAGATAAAGGCTCCGCCATCGGAAACAAATTTGCAGATTTGAGAAAAAAGCGGTTCATTGCCCGGTTCAAACTTCAGAGGGGAATTTTCAGCGACATACAATATTGCTGCGGCATTTTTGAAATCTTTACCGTTGAAAAGTTTCTTTTCCGGAGTGGCAGATGTCCACTGCGGCTGAAACAGTGTCGCCTCAAGGAGCCGATGCAGACGGGGAGAGCGTTTGGATGTCCAGAGATAAACCGGTGCAGCAGCCAGTTGAAACAACGACACCGCCAGAATTACAACCGCAAAAATCTTTTTCATAAAATCAACCTTGTCTGAAAATATTGTATCCGGCACGCCACCGTTGAGCATCATCGTGCCGTTGGATAGGATCACTGCTCAACCAGCTTGCATCCAAAATCGCCCGATCCACCCCGCGAGCACCCGCCGTCCATCGTTTCATCAGATAGCCTTAGTCAACCGCAAACTGGTGGCGTCGAAGTTGATGGAAAGAGGCTTGCTGTCACTGTTTTTGACCACGATTTTCAGAGTATACTGACCATCTTTGAGGATCACCGGGCGGAAAGCCTGCTGACACCACAGATCGGAATCACTCTTTTGAAGCATATCCACCTGATACGGAGTCAATTCAATGTCATTGAGGAAAACTTTTACATATTGGGAGGGATTTCCTTCGCAGCGGACAGCCATCTGGAATTTGGCAAGAGTTTTGCCCTCTTCGGCAAAGACCGGACGTTTCTGGGTGACAGTCATGGATTTACCGGATGGGATGTTGAGTTTGAGGCTCACGCCCTGACCGTCATGACACTGGGTCATATAGTTGTTATCGGCATCGCAGTTTTCATTGCAGACGAATTCATACTGACCGTCGCCTTTGACATCCCAGGAGTAGCCGTAGTATTCAAAAGCGTTGTTGACCAGATAGTTGTATCTGCCGGAACGCAGCTGCAGCTGAGCGGCCTGAGCCAGAACCGCCCAGGGACGCAGATTAAGGGCATCGGAACGGCGGCTGCGGGAGAAGTTGTTGTTGTCGGAAAGGGTGGTCCAGGCGTTTTCCCGTTTGGCAGAAGCTGTATTTGCCTCTCCGATAATGGCGGCAATGGTGGCTTTTTTCATGGGGAAGTTTTCCGCATCCGGCTGAGTCAGCGGCATATCGATACCGATAGCGGCGAGTTTCTGATATGCTTTGAGGGCGGCAGTCTGAACTTTGGTGAACTGCAGACCGGAGTTGATGTAGTCGATACGGGCGCGCTGTTCGGCAGTGGCGGCAAGTTTCCGGGCACGGGAAAGATATTTGCTGCACATATCGATGAATTTTTCATCGTAGAGATGTGAGAGCATACGCACGGTTTCGGCGTAGGGTTTTTTGTAATACTGGGCATTGACCCCTTTTTGAGTTTTGTTTTTGACAAAGGCTTCGGTGGTGAGGTCTTCGATTTTTTCAAACATTTCGTACATCACAGGAGAAGCCTTGGGGCCGAATGCGGAATCACAGAAGTCTTTGAGCAGATCTTCCCGTTTCAGCGTGGGATCCCAGGAGAGGCGAGCCAGGATGTAGAGATCGGAAGCCCGGTTGGCAAAATCGTTTCCGGCACCGCCGTAGATACCGGCGGCGTTGAGTTTGTGAAGCATTTTCAGATTGCGGTCGATCTTGCGGCTGTGGTTGAGGGGGTAGCCCATGGTGTAGTGACAGCCCCAGTATTCGCGGCCGATGATTTTGGCACCGGTGGCGGCGAGACCGGAGAGGATGCCTTCCAGTTCATCCTGTTCTTTGTCATCCATGTCGTAGACCAGATAACAGAAGGAAAGATACATGTTCGGCGGGAAAGTCACCTTCTGTTTCGGCACGCCGTAATAGGCACCGTAGGCGAACATACCGACTTTGGCTTTGGGGTTGAGTTTGTAGACCTGTTTGGCGATATCTTCGGCAAAATCATACATCCGGTTGGTGACTTTGAGCTGTCCGTTGGGGAAAAGCTCACGTCCGAGATCCTGTTTCAGACAGTTTTCACATTCGCAGAAACCATATCCGTCATTGGGCGAAATGGAACGGAGTTTGCCATCTTTGGGAGCAGCGACCTTTTCAGCGAAAATCCGGCGCACTTCGGGATTGGAGGTACAGACCTGCCAGGTTCCGGAATAGAAGGGGTCGTTACGGCGGGTCGGAACTTTCGGTTTGGGTTCGCCGACCCAGCGTTCGGGGTAAACCAGCGAGTAGTATTCGGGATGTTTTTTTCCGTATTCATCCCGGGGAAGCATCCGGTCAAAGGAGTGCTGGAATCCGGAAGAAACCGCATAGATCGACCGTCCGACCTTGTGGTGGCGCAGCCAGTTGTCAAGATCAGCTTTTTCGGCGGCGTTGAGGTAAGCTTTGCCGTAGTGGAAACTGTTGGTCAAGCGCAGATCAAAGGGGGGCGCATAGATTTCGGTACCCTCTTTGATGGTGACGGGTTTGCGGCGGTCGGCGACCGTACCGATTTTACCGGGCCACAGGAAGCGGACACCGCAATACTTCTGCAGGAAATCTGAAACGGCGAAATCGGTACCGGTCAGTTTTTTATCATCGTTGCCGTAGATGAAAAGGCGTTCTTTTTCGGAGTGGAGTACGCAATACTCTTTTTCGATCGGGTGATCGATTTTCACCCCTTTGGCGGGAATACCGACATAGATACCCGGAGCATCGCTGTTTTTATAGAGCTGCAAGGTATATTTTTTGCCGAAAATTTTATTCAGGAACGTCCGCAGTTCCCGGGCACTGGAAGCACTTTTTTTGCTGTGATAAATCACCGCATCTTTTGCTCCGATCTCATACGCACACAGCGGCAGACTCAATGCTGCAGCCAGAATTATTGAAAGTGATTTGATTTTCATAACCTTTTCTCCATATATTTTTATCGTTTTTAATGATTTTTGTTGTCACGGGAATCATAACACAACGGACACCAGTGTTTATCGTAATTTTTTACACTTCCACTGCCGTCAATCGAATAGTATGGATTCCGGCGGGGCAGCAATTCCACATGACCATCCCAGAACAGAACGGATGCATTCCGGTTGTGCGGATGAGCAACATATGTGTTGGTCGGACGAATGAAGCGGCCGCTGCTTCCATAAAAACTTGCTTCTGTAAGCAGAAATTTTTGGGACGGTTTTTTTACTTTTACCCGCTTGGGAGTGACATTGGTAACATTAGCTCCATCGGGGTCATCGAAACCGTAATAACTCCATTCGACCATGGCATAATATACTTCACCGGTGACACCTGCGGTGCCTGATTTGGGTTTTTGTGTCGGATGTTTCCAATCTGACGGACAGTAAAACAATGTTGTTACCCGTCTTGCCGCATCACGGCTACTGATTCCTGAGGGGCGAATCGGCGCACCACCGGTAGCACTTGACAAATTATATTGCGGAAACATTAAACGCAAACTCCACCACCAATATTCATTGGGGGCTGAATACGGACAATAATCATTGTAATCGTCCATATATTGGGCAAATACAGTACCGAACTCTTTGAGATTGTTCATGCAGCTGGTTCCTTTGCCGCGATCACGCGCACTCTGCAGAGCGGGCAGCAGCATTGCTGCGAGGATAGCGATGATTGCAATAACAACAAGTAATTCAATCAGAGTGAACTTTTGTCTGCGTGAACCATGTAATTTCAGCATTTCAGCCTCCAACAAGATTTAATTTTACCGAACCGCAATATATTTACAAACAAATAATTTTATCTGGCTTTAAGCAGCCATTTGTTCAAAGTCACTCCGCCCTGATTGAAAACGCCGCTTTCTTTTTTATCCCATGCAGAACCGTGTCCGGCAGTGATAACGTGTTTCATCTGACGGTTGGCGGTAGTCAGGCTGTTGTACGCCGCATAGGTCGAAGCCGGTGAGCAGACTATGTCAATGAAGCCGACCGACATGATGACCGGGCATTTGATCCGGGACGCAAAGTTAACCATATCAAAGTAAGGAGAAACAGCTTCTGCGCCTTTGGGAGTTTTGGGATTGGCCAGAAGTTTGGGCCAGCCGGGAAGATGTCCGGCTTTGCCGCCCTGATGGTCGCACATGGCACTGGCGGTGGCGACACAATATTTTACCTCCGGAACCAGTGCAGCGCAGACGATAGACTGACAGCCGCCGAGACTGCCGCCGGAAACGCCGAGATTGCCGTTGTATTCCGGCAGGCTCATCAGATAATCCGCTGCAACAACGGTACGCAGGAAAATTTTGCGCATGGCATAATTTTGCTTGTCATTAGCCTTGAGGTACTGGTAGGAGGCAACTTTTTTACGGTTGCCGGAGATGATATCATCCGATTTATTGAAGGAGTTTTCCAGACCGTGGAAGTTGATATTCATCGCGATCGCTTTGGCCGCCTTGGCGTGACCGACGGCACTGCCGATACTGGCGGAAACCTTGCTGGCTCCGTTGAAAGTGAGCCGGGCAGGAATCGATTTGGCTTTGCTGTTGACGGGCATGGAAACAAAACCGGAAACCAGCACATCGCCGCGTTTGACGTGGACATCAAATGCAATGTATCCGGCAGGGACTTTGCCGGCAGGAACCGGGATTTTTTTGACAACTTCCAGCGGCTGGGCACGCAGAAGTTTCAATTCGTTGTCCCAGAAAGCATCAAAATCATCCGGACGGGAGGTTCCGGGACGGATCTTTTCCGGTTCAACGGCGGCACCGCCGTAGAAAAGGCTGGGTTTGCGCTTGGGCATTTTGACCTCAAGCAAGACGAATCCGGGCTTCTGAGCCTTGAAAGTCACGCTGTTGCCCTCAAGTTTCTGGAATTTGCCAGATTTTTCAGAATCACTGATCCGGTAGAGCGTTCCGGGGGCAGCTTCAGTGATATTGAACACAATATCTTCGCCGACTTTATAAACGGCACTCTGACGGGTCGCCCGCACCTGCGGTGCCGCCAGAAGCACAAATGAACTCAACAAAAGAGACAACATTACCAACTTTTTCATTTCCGGCATCCCTATTTTGAAAATTTTACATTAAAGGCCCTGAGCGATCATCGCATTGGCAACCCGGATAAATCCGGCAATATTGGCTCCGGCAACATAATCGATCTCACCGGATTCTTTGCGGCCGTGTTTTACGCAGGTGGCATGGATACCGGTCATGATGGAGTGGAGTTTGGCATCCACTTCGCCGGAGACCCAGTTGCAGTGTCCGGCATTCTGGCTCATCTCAAGACAGCTGGTGGCAACGCCGCCGGCGTTGACAGCCTTGCCGGGAGCAAAAACGATCCCATTTTGGCGGAATGCGGCGATCGCCTCCGGAGTACATCCCATATTGGAAACTTCTGCAACGATACGGACATTGTTTTTGATGAGCATTGCGGCATCATCGCCGTTAAGTTCATTCTGAATGGCGCAGGGCATGGCGATATCAGCCGGGATTTCCCAGACCTTGCGTCCGGCGACAAATTTGGCACCGGGGAACTTTTCGGCATAAGGAGCGACGATATCCTGACCGCTGGAACGCAGTTCAAGCATATAGGCGACCTTTTCTTCATTCATTCCGGCTTCATCCAGAATATAGCCGTCCGGACCGGAAATGGCGATCACTTTGGCTCCGAGTTCCGTGGCTTTGAGCGCAGTACCCCAGGCAACATTGCCGAATCCGGAAATCACAATGCGTTTACCGGCAATGGTGTCATTGAGTTCCTCAAGCATATGCTGAACAAAATAGATCGCTCCGAATCCGGTCGCTTCGGCCCGGACCAGAGAACCGCCCCAGCCCACGCCTTTACCGGTCAGAACACCGCTGTAATTGTTGGCAAGACGGCGGTAGGCCCCGAAAAGATATCCGATTTCCCGGGCACCGACACCGAGATCTCCGGCGGGCACGTCAACCTGAGCTCCGATATGACGGTAAAGTTCCCGCATGAACGAGTTGCAGAAGTTCATGATCTCAAGCTCGGTTTTTCCTTTGGGATTGAAATCGCTGCCGCCTTTGCCGCCGCCCATGGGCAGCGTGGTCAGAGCATTTTTGAAGGTCTGTTCAAAACCGAGAAATTTCAAAGTGGACAAAGTCACTGAAGGGTGGAAGCGCAAGCCGCCTTTGTAGGGACCGATAGCACCATTGAACTGGACCCGCCAGCCGGTGTTGACCTGAATGCTGCCTTCGCGGTCGATCCAGGGAACCTGAAAAGTAACAATGCGTTCAGGAATGGTCATGCGTTCCAGAATACGGTACTGTTTGATCCGGGGATCTGATTCAATTACACTGCCGATAGATTCAAATAATTCCTCAACGCTCTGGAGGAACTCTGTTTCCCACGGTGCCTGCTGTTTACGCAATTCGAAAACCTGACGTGCATACTCGTTCATAATGGACCCCTTCTTATAATAATAAACGTTATGGTCACAGATTAATTGACAACTAATATAGTCCCAAAAAATAATTTGTCAAGCAGGTTAGATTTATGTCAGCCATATTTTGGGAAATAAGCGTCGGTTGGGCTGTTGGTTCTTTGGCTGGGAATTTTAGGAATACTGGGAATTTTAAGTGGGTGAGAGATGGTATGCCGTGCGCCCTTTGCCGACAACAGAACAAGGGTTTTACTCTCAAAATCTCTCAAAAATTCCCATGAGCAACACTGTTTGCCCCTTGGGCACTGTATATGCGGCAGCACTCCCGTCCGCATAAAATGAGCGTACATTGAGACACAACTGTGGAATTTATGAAATTTTTTGCTTTTTGCAGTTGCAAAATGATTCAAACGGAGTTATATTATTAAAACAGACCCGGATAATGCCGGGTGGCTGAATAAGCCGACGTGGCGGAATTGGCAGACGCGCACGGTTCAGGTCCGTGTGCCGCAAGGCTTGTGGGTTCGACTCCCACCGTCGGTACCAAATGCGGGTATGGCATATCGGCTGTGCACCAGCCTTCCAAGCTGGTTAGAGGGGTTCGACCCCCCTTACCCGCTCCACTGGTGGGATTCCCGAGTGGCTAAAGGGGGCAGACTGTAAATCTGCTAGCATCGCTTTCGGTGGTTCGAATCCACCTCCAACCACCATTTTTAGATTATTGTAAGACTTGTAAGAAATTACAGGTCTTTTTTTATGCCTTAGATTTATGGGT
>JAZRNP010000211.1:0-6755 GCA_045648225.1 Victivallaceae bacterium
CTCCCCCAGTGACGGCGGATATGACATCATGTGTATGTGCGAAAACTGCCGTAAATGGGACCCGACCGGCGGATATCTCGGCACCAGCCGTGCTTATCTCGGTCAGAATCGTCCGGTTTTCCAGTATCCTCGTATGACCGACCGTGTTCTGCGCTTCACCTGCGAAGCCGCCCGTGAACTGCAGAAGCACAAACCCAATATGAAAGTGGTCTATCTCGCTTACGCCGGTTATCTTGCTCCCCCGGAATACTATCACGATGTTCCCAACAACCTGCTGGTGACCTTCGTCGGCGGAGAATACCTCAACACCAAAAATCGCGATCGTGACCGGGCTTACTGGAATTACTGGTCCGGCGTTGCCCAAGAACTCTGCTGGCGTCCCAACTTTCTCGGCGGCGGCTCCGGTATGCCTTTGATGTATTACCGCGAAATGGCCAAAGATCTCAAATATTTTGCCGCAACCGGCATGGTGGGCGGTGACTTTGATACTCTGCCGCATCACTGGGCGACCAATGCTCTCAACTACTATGTGCTGGCCAGTTTGCTGTGGGATCCGTCGCAGAGTGTCGAAGCGATCGTTGACGATTTCTGCACAAAAGGCTTCGGTGATGCCGCAGAAGAGATGAAAAAATATTACGCTCTGTGCGCCGAATACACCGATCGCTACACCAATCTTGGCGGTTCATCCATCAAGGATCTGGAAGATCTGACCGTGGTTCCCAAATCCGGTTTCGGAGCCTTCTGCCGCGCCTTCAATCAGGAAGCGTTTGACAATCTGGAAAAGGCTCTGGATGCTGCCCGCAGCAAGGTTTCCGCCGATGCTCCGGAACGCAAGCGTATCGAATTTGTTGCGACCGGCCTGAAGTATTTCAAGTTGAACCGTGATTTTGCGATCAAATACTGGAACACCCCCGGCAAAGAACGCAAAACTCTGATCCCGGAAATCGACAAACTGGTTGTTCAGTGGAAAGAAATCTTCAAAGAGTACCCCTTTGCCATCAACATTCCGGCATTGGCTGACAACTACTACTATATGTTCTTCCGCAACTGCGGATGGAAACCAATCCACCAGTTCCAGAAGTAATCCGGGAATGATCCCGTCCCGGCGTGCGTAATGCACGCCGGCAAAAAATTGCCCCGCCTCCGTATGATATACTCCACGGAGTGCGGGTGAATTTGTTTTATCTTTTTGTGCAAAGCAATGGAATGTACCGGGGGAACAGGGAAGCTCCACCGTGTCTGCCAACTGTTTCCGGCAATTAAAAGACCGGCAAATATACCGTGTTGGTCGGATGATCCTGCATCTTTATATTGCTGATGTTGACACCAAAAATATTGTTGAAGGTCTGATACATGATTGAGGCGGCATTATCTGCGCTGACTCTTCCTTCGGCCTGATACTTGCGGTTTACGGTCGCCGCTCCGGAACTGGTGCTTCCGGTACCGGAAACCAGATTTGCCGCATTAAAAGCGTTTCCGTCGCGTACTCTTTCGGCAAAATCATGCTGAAATGATGTATCGAAATCATTCAACTGCTGCCAGTTGTAGCGTTCGGTGGTCAGATTTACCGACGGTCTGGAGTAACGGTTCGAGGTCATTTTGCCGGTGGCATCATTCAAGGTGTTGACTTCGCCATTTCCGGAGCTTGTCGCCTGATACGAAAACGGTATCTGCATCACACCATCCCGGGATTTCAACTTGTATGTATTGCGGTTGGTTTGCATCAGAGTAACCGATGAACCGAAATCCCCACTGCTTTCGCCTTTGCTGTTTCTGGTCAAATCGAGTTTAGTGTAGTGCCAGTCACCGATTTCCACGCTCCGGCTGCTGTTTTGCGGATCAGTGCCACGGGCGTTGAGTTGAGCTTGATTCCGGGCCGAAAGCAGCATGGTATTGCTGGACATTTCAATGCCGCTGATCATTACGACTGCCAGAATCATTCCGCTTAAAATCATCAGCATGATAGTCAGTTCCATGATCGCCTGACCGGATTGATAAAAAAAGCTGTTCTTTTTCATGATCACATTCTCGCCGGGCCGCGTTTGGAGTTGCCGGTCGCATTGAATTGCGGTATACTCAAACCTCCGCCGGAGCCTTCACAATTGCATTTGGAATAACAGGTTCCGCAGCATTTGGGATCCCAGGTCGGATCAGCCTCCATTCTGGTAACGACATGTCCTTTGCTGTCGACGACCATATAAGTTTTGGTTGTGCCGATAAAAAAGCGTTCAGCCAGACCGCCATTGGTCAAATCTTTTACCAGAGCTACACCTTCATTTACTTTTGCTTCATTGCACGCTGTAAAAATATTCGGTTCCTGAAGGTATCCTGGTAAATTCGGGCCCTTGTTGTAACTGTACAAATAACGATCCGGATCATCTTGTTTTCCCCGGTGCCACTCAATAAGCCGCTGTCGCCATTCATTGTCGAACTTCTCCTGATTGAATTTCGGGTTCCAACCGTAATAACGGAATCCCGGACCGTCGGTCAGGATCTGCAATGCCGACAAATATTTGGTGCATCCGCTGGGCAGACTGTCACTGTTGTTGAGAGAATCCCGGGTCGAAAGCCAGGCCAGAAAACGTTTCAGCGAACTGTCATCTTTTCGCAGCACACCGAAATTATACGGGATCGGCATATAAGTCGGCATGATGATAACTTTGTCAAACACCGGCAGAACGACCGGAAGCGCAATCGGCGGAGTTGTATCATCCAGAGAACCGAGCGTTTTGGCAATGGTTCCCGGACGGTAATCGGTCAGGTCGCTGACTACGCCGTTGGCACGGTTGCTGCCCAGCCGGATCGAAGTTGAGGTGTGATCGTGGCCGGAAACATTGATCATTGAGGTGATTTTGCTCAAGTCTGCAGAAGTCTCAACGTAAGCCGCAGGACCTTCGTAACGGTATTTTTCTTTGACATTTTTACGGAGAACATCTCCTTTGAACCAGTAGTTGTAATGCTGGTAGTCGTAGTCTTCGTATTTATCCCGGAAATAGGATGGATACCAGCTGTCATCGTAACTGAAAAACTTTAATGACACATTATTCATCGGCATCGCACCGGTACTCTGGTCGTAGATGGTGTCGATATTGCCTTGCGACAAATGACCTTTGGCGGCATTGACCGTATGATGGCGGGATTCGATGGAAAACAGCGATTTATCTCCCGTTGTTCCCACACCGAGCGTAAAAATCTCACTTTCATCAGGGAACTTGATCTGATTATATTCAATATTCCACCATGGCGGATTGGCGAAGCGTTCCGCCCATGGATCGGCAAAAACAAAATCAGTGAGCAAAGACCACGAGCTCTGAGGATAAACAGAATTTCCTTTGAAAGATTTGATCTCATCATATTTCTGCAAAATCGCATCATAAAAGGCTTCCTGTGCCAGCTGCGGCGGATAGACATTGGGGGATGACGATGCCTGAGAATTCGGATATACAGCGATACCGTTGCGGGAAATAGTTTCAATCAGTCCGATGTACGGTTCTTTCCATGCGTAATTATGGATATAGGTCGCGGCACCACCGAATTCCTGCCGGTAACGTGAACTCAGACGCAAATCATTCACATAGTGATCAAAATCTCCGATATTGGAAATACCATTGGCTTTAGCAGCCTGCTGTGCCGCCGCCAATCCGATCAGGGGACCGATAAAGCTCACCCGGATCTGCATTTCGGTCAAAACGTCGATACGGGATTGCAGGATCCGGGGCCGCATGGTATTGGCCAGCAGTCCAAGAAGCCCCGGGCGGTTCGATTGCCGGGGCAGGGGGACCCGCCAGGATTCATTGCCCTCAAGCAGTGTTGAGCAGGCTTTTATCAGATTTATTTCACCGATGAGATTGAGGGAATCCCGCTGCCATGAAGCTCCGGCCAGAGCGGCGGCCTCCTGAGCGGTTTCGATTTTAAATTTACCCCGGATGGAGTTGTAAACGTCAAAACCGGCAAAAACCAGCAACAGCAATATGATCAGGACGAATATTCCGGCGACCAGAACCTGTCCGGATTGTTTTGAAAAATGATGGATGTCAGAGTTTCTGTGTTTCATCACTCCTCCAGCAGCTCTTTGCCGTAATTATATGCCGTGACCGTTGAAGATGGATCAGGCGGATCGGTAATAGAGAGAAACCGGGCCAGAGTCGGCTCCAACAGCGGAGCGTTTTCCAGAACGACTCTCGCCGTGGCATCATCATTGGTGACCGTTCCGTAGACCGAGAGGGTGGGGGAACCGCTGGCTCCCCGGGGGTGCCAGTACTCATAGTTTACCCCGGATCCATCGCCGCCGATCATGTAGTGCTCCGCAGCGATTTCATCGTCATCGCCGGTGCCGACACTTTTTCCGCAAACTGCGATCGCAGAAACCCGGGCCGCCCGCATGGCGAACTGGGTCTGATAACCCAATGCAAGAGATTTGCAGGTGTAAAACGCCGAATATTGACAAACCTGTTTGGTCATGCACCAGTGGTAAACCTGAAGCATCGCAAAAACAATGAAAAAGAGGATGATGATCGCCGTGACCGCTTCCACTGTGGTTCCGCCGTATTCACTCTTGCGTTTTTTCAGATGTTTTTGCATTCTCATGATCGTTAACCCATTGCAATATTTACCGCAAAACTGCGCAAGGCCAATTCATCGTTGACATTAAAAAGCAGGGTGTACTCGAGGTCTTCTGCTTCCTGTAAAATCTTCTCGCCTCTTGCCGGGGGAATATTCAGCGGCATTGCCAGATGGTCAAAAATCCATCCGGCCGGCAACGCAGCACGTTCAACGCCTTGCGACAACATGAATATCTGACTGCAGAACGTATTGATAAAAGCGATAAACTCCCGACGGCGGCGGATGTATTCTCCGCTGGCAGCATCAGCGATTCTGGCATCCATCTGTTTGATCACCGATGAATCTTCTGAAGCAGCGGCACTGCGGGAAAGTGTCTCAAAATCCTGTTCTGTCTGTTCGCGGGCGGAATCGGCCAACGCTGCTGAAACAGCAAGCATCGACTGAACCATCTCTTCAGTATGACAAAGATCATTGCTGCAATTGAAACACAATTCGAACAGGGCATTTTTAAGTTGTTCCTGTCCTTCAAATTCAAAAGAACAACCATTCTCCGGAATGGATAAGATCTGGCAGCGGGAACGGGTCGTAGGCAGCAGAGAAGCCGGGTTCGCAGTACAGAGTATGATCGTCGTTTCAGGAGGCGGTTCCTCCAAGGTTTTCAACAGTGCATTCTGGGCTTCGACCCCCATCCGGTCGGCATCTTCAATCACCCCGAATTTCCGATGACTTCCGGCGGTGTATCCCAAGTGATCAAGCATATCCCGCAGGGTGTTGGGTTCCGGATTATTGCGATCCCCGACCCGGATCTGATACATTTTACCGACCGGAGAGATCTTGTGCATATCGGCATAGATGCCATTTTCGATCTGAGTGCAGAATGTACATCCGGTATCCGGTTTGCCGTTTTGTGAATGCCGGCATCCGGCAATTTGAGCGACGACCCGGGCGAATTCGTTACGGGTGCGGTATCCCGGAGCATGTATCAGAAAACTGTGCGCCATCCGGCCGGAAGCCCGGGCATTTTCCAGACAGCCGATCAGATCGGGACACCGCTTCAAATATTCAGTGTACAAGCTCATTTATGATACTCTCCACGCATCGGGCAACTTCTTCCCGGGAAAGAGCGGCATTGACCACTTTTACCCGTTTCGGATCAAGTTGGGCAATTTCCAGAAATTTATTGCGGACATTGCGGTGAAAATCCAACGCTTCAGCTTCAAAACGGTCATTGGCGGCGTCCGCACTCGCTCTTTTGGCGACTCGGGCAAAACCGGTTTCCACCGGAAGATCCAGCAGTATCGTCAAATCCGGACGGCAGCTGCCGGAAGCAAAATCATTTAACGCAGAGATGTTGTTCATATCCATTTTGCGCCCGCCGCCCTGATACGCCGAAGTGGAATCGGTAAAGCGGTCACAGATAACGGAAATCCCCTGTTCCAGAGCCGGGATTATCTTTTCTCTGACGTGCTGGGCCCGGGCAGCTTCCATAAGCAGCAGCTCGGTCTCCGGATGGATGGTTTCATTTGCATCCGGTTTGTTTTTTACAACCTCCCGCAGTTTTTCTGCAAGCGGAGTTCCTCCGGGTTCCCGGGTGCAGATAACCGGCATCTGCCGGGATTCAAAAAACTTGACCAGAACTCCGGCACAGGAACTTTTCCCGGCTCCCTCCGGTCCTTCAATGGTTATGAACCATCCCTTTTTTCTGTCGATTGAATCTGTTTTATCCATAAAATCTGCACTTTATAAAAAATAAATCAAAAAAAACTCCTTTTAAAAGATAGTTCCATTTGCTCTAAAGTTCAAATGGTGATATATTGTAAAATGTGAAATTTTATGTTTTTTTTAACAGGCCGGGGATTTTTCCCGCCCACAATACAAAGAAAGTGTAATTATGGCTACTGAATTGTCTCGCTCCACCTATCTGGAAAAAAATGTCGGCGATTATCCGGAAACTGTCGAAATCGCCGGAAAACTCTACGAAAAAGTTGAAGATCTCCGTTACGGCACCAATCCCCATCAGCCGGCGGCGTTTTACCGTCCGGTAAATTCCAATGGTGCAATCGGTTCCATGCAGATTCTCAAAAACGGTAAGAGCGGACTTTCCCAGACCAACCTCGAGGACATCTCCGGTGCGCTCAATATTGTCAAATACTGCGATGTCCCCAGCTGTGCGGTCATGAAACACGTCAATC
>JAZRNP010000212.1:0-2986 GCA_045648225.1 Victivallaceae bacterium
TTGTCTTCCTAAGACCGCTTGGCCTCCGACTTTCAGTTCGATGTCACTGTCGAAGGTGAACTCGGCGTGCTCGCCGGTGTGGAAGATGATGTTAAAGCCGAAACTCACACTTACACCCGTCCGGAAGAAGTGGAAGAATTCGTCAAACGCACCGGCGTCGATTCTCTGGCTATCGCCATCGGTACCAGCCACGGTGCTTATAAATTCAAACCGGGCGATGATCCCCGCATCCGTCTGGATATCCTGCACGAAATCGAAAAACGCATCCCCGGTTTCCCGATCGTGCTGCACGGTTCCTCCAGCGTGCCCCAGGATCTGGTCAAGATCATCAACGAAAACGGCGGCAAACTCAAAGATGACATCGGTATCGGTGAAGATCAGCTCCGTGCCGCTGCCAAGAGTGCTGTTTGCAAAACCAACATCGACTCCGACGGCCGTCTGGCGATGACCGCTGCCATCCGCAAGGTCTTCGCTGAAAAGCCGGGCGAATTCAATCCCCGCAAATATCTCGGTCCCGCCCGTACCAGCCTCAAAGAACTCTATATCCGCAAGAATAAAGAAGTTCTCGGTTCTGCCGGACACGCCTTTGATAAATAATCAAGGTTACTTACAAAGGGTTGCTCAAGTTTGAGCACCCCTTTTTTTTATGCGAACCGGACGGACGGCAAAAACGTGAGATGGCAGAAATTATAATTCATTTGACAAACAATTTTTTGCGTGCTATATTAACAACGCAGTTTGAAGATTGATTATCAAGGAACAATGGAAATGATACAGATGCCCGCCAGCTGGCGGGTAAAGGGATGCCCCTTTACCCTTATTGAACTTCTCGTAGTTATAGCGATCATAGCAATACTGGCGGCGATGCTGCTTCCGGCACTGCAAAGTGCCAGAGAGCGCGGTAAAATGTCCAACTGCCTCAACAATCTCAAACAGCAGGGGGCAGCTGTACTCGCCTACAATGACGCTTCTGGCGGATATTATCCCAAGCACGCCAAGAATTACAGCGGCAGACTTTGGAATGGCATGCTTATCTGGCTCAAATTTATTGAAAAAGACTCGTTTCTCTGTCCCTCTCTGCCCCCCAATACCATCTCCAACCGTCCGCAAGACTACATCAGTTTGGAGGATGAGAATTTCAGTATGACCTACACCGGTTACGGTTACAACTGGGAGGGATTCGGTCATGCCCGTTATTCCCGGGGTAAACTTATGGGCGAAAACAGTTTGGTCGATACCACCTATAAACACGAATCAGATGTCCGCCGCCACAGTCAATGTTTTCTGGTTATGGATGCACAATGCACCAAAGACGGCAAATCCAGCGGCATCTACCGGGTGACTTCCAAGATAAAAAATTCCAACAACGAGGGGTATCCTCACATGCGTCACAATAAGAATGTCAACATTCTTTATGCCGACTGTCATGCCAGCAGTGCCCAGGCAAAAAACTCAACCTATCCGTTGGAAAACCTCAGTCAAAACTGGAAAGGTTGGTAATTCAACTGGTTATACAAAAAAGAAAGATATTGAAAAATGAAAAAGTTCACATTTGTTTTTGCCTGGTTGTTAATGGCGTTTCAGAGCTACGCCGCCAATGATGTTATTGAGATAAAAACTGTCAAAGATTTTCAAGTCCGCAAGGGAGTTGCAGCCCGGCCGGAGGGGGGATTTGCCATATCCAGAGCATCATGGTTTTCCGCTAAAAAATATATTGACGTAACTCCGGATACCGCATACAAAATTTCGTGCTTTGCCCGCAGCGCAAGCGATGCAAAACTGCGCATCCGTCTCGGGTTGTCTGTTCTCGGTGCGGATAAACAGCCGGTATTTTTTTCCGGAGTGAATCCGGTCAAAAACACCGAGGCTGTATTGGTTGCGCCGGTGGACCCCAAGCAGAACTTCATCATTGTTAAAGATGCTTCCAAATGGCTTCCCAAACTGCCTTCCCGTATCGTCTACGATGCTGACCCCTCGGGACAATTGCGTGACATTCCCAACAACTCCTACCTCGGCAACCGGGTCATCTCTATTATGCCCTGCGAAGGCAATTTTAAAATCACTTTTTCCGGAAAAGCAGGTATTGAATTGCCTGCCGGACACTTTGTCCGCCAGCACGCCGACGGCCGCCGTGCCATTCTCGGACCGCTGGTCACTATTTCCGGCGAATGGAAAAAATATGAGTTTATCATCGTGAAAGGCATCTCTCCTGATGCCAAAGCGACCAATAAACTTTTCCCCGGCGTTGCCAAAATATCTCCGCTTTTGGTTGTCCCCGGAGCGATCGAGATCAAAGAATTCAAATTGGAGAGAATAAAGTAAAATGAAGTTCCTGTTTACTTTTTTCGCCGTCTCGGCGGTGTTTTATTCGCTTAACGCCAGACCGATGCCGGATGCGGAAGCGGTTAAATATTTAAAAAAACTCGCCCAAAGCAGTAAAAACTATCAACGCCGTGCTGACAAGACCTATTTTTTCAGCCGTGCCCAGCTCAAATACGGCTTGGAGCGAAACGATTATCTGCGGCGATGGTGTGACCGCCCGCTGATGCAGGATTCCTCATATTCGCGGTTGGGAACTTTTGAGCGCAGTTACAGTGGCACATACAGCAGTAAAGGTTTTATAAATCCGAAAACATTCGCAGTGGAAACTGCTTTGCTGAAAAAATTCAACTTTGCCGGATTTGCCTTTTTCCCCGAAACCTCCGGGCGGAGCAATATTTATGACCATGTCGGTAAGCCTTACGCCACTCCGATAATCCTGATGCCGGAATATGCCGGAGGAGCAACTCTCAAGGCCGACGATTTGGAACGGCGCCTGGTTCTGGCGGAACAGGCGTTGAAATCTCCGCATACTTTCCGGCTCAACGGTAAAGTAGTCATCACCAGCTATCCGGCCACTGCAGACTCCCGGCCGTGGGCGGCATTGAAAAAACGGTTGATTGAAAAATTCGGCGACAAATTTATCCTTATGCCGTGGACCGTTATC
>JAZRNP010000213.1:0-5034 GCA_045648225.1 Victivallaceae bacterium
TGACGAGGTACTCTGTTTTGTTGTCGGCGAAGTGACACCCGGCATACCAGCCAACGCCCCTCACAAAACCTCTCAAAAATTCCCAAATCTCTCACAAAATCCCACTCAAAGCGCCGACTTGACAAGAGATTGACCACGAGACACCGCTCCAGTAACCGTCTGCTCCAAACGGCGGATGGATCGTGCGGCAAGGTCGCCGTCAAGTCAAGGCGATGATGAAGGAGTGTACGACTGTACTCGACTGCATCAGCGTCCGCCGACTTGACAAGAGATTGACCACGAGACGCCGCCGCCGGACAACTCATGCATTCTCTTCGGAGTGCATCTTGTAGTTCCGCGGAGAGATGCCGTAACGCTTCTTGAACTCTGCTGAAAAATAGGCCGCCGAAGAAAAATTCAATCTCCGGGCGATCTCTTTTATCCGCTGATTGGAACGAATCATACTTTTCGCCTCATTCATTTTGAGTTCCATAAAGTAATTCATCGGCGAACTGTTCAGATGTTTGACAAAAAGCCGGTGCAGCGTTGCCTGACTGACGCCGGAGTATGCGACCAGCTCATCCAGAAACAATTCGCGGTGAATGTGACTGCGGATAAATTCGATCCCCCGCTGCAAAGCGGGCGGCAGAGCGGCGCGTTCCGCCTGTTTGCCAAGTTCGATCAGCAGATTGTATGCCAGAATCGACAGGCGGTGATGCAGACCGGGGAATTCGGCACCGCAAAGGTCGATGATTTCGTCGAAACATCGTTCGATCTCGCTCCGGTCAGCCGAGCGGATGACGGCGACATCATCCAATCCGCAGGAACTGATCATACTTTTCAAAGCGGCGCCATCCAGACGGATCATCTTTTTGTCGGCGTATTCGGTTTCACAGCGCATCGAACAATCTGCTCCCAGATGAACGATGAAAATATCGCCTTTTTCGCACCGGTGAGCAACACCGTTGTGAGTAAAAATAAAAACTCCATCGACGACATATTCGACGGCAAAAATCTGGCTGTTGTGGCGGGAACGGATACATTGGCAATGCCACTTATCTCCGCCGCCGGCATAAACTGTCAACGGCAGATATTCATCAAAAGTGGTATTGTGTTTAAAGGAATGAAGCGGGTAAATGCCATAATCATATCCCCATAATGGGGTTTCCGGCACGGCACCGGCTTTACATGGTTTGCGTATTTTCATTGCTCACTCAAGATTGATAAAATATAATGATCTTTTGATAAAATATCACAACTTTTTCAAAAGTAAAGCGTTTGTTTTAAAAAATAACAGATGGTATATTATATCTATCGGAAAATTTCTAAATCCAGGAAAGGATTTTGCCATGAAACAGAAAAATTTCACACTCATTGAATTACTGGTCGTGATTGCCATCATTGCTATTTTGGCAGCAATACTGCTTCCGGCACTGCAGCAGGCTCGCGCCCGGGGACGCTCTGCCAACTGCATCAACAATCTGAAAACGATCGCATCCGCATATCAGAATTACTCGCAGGACAATCAGGACTATTTCCCCCAATGGGGTTCCAAAGGATTCTGGCTCAAAGGTCACAACGACTTCAAAGTGATGGGAACCAAAGCACCGATAATCCATCCGCTGCTGGAATATCTGCTCCCCGGCACCGGTAAAGATTCCAGCGGCAGCGGCAGTAAAAAATTGATCGTTCGATTGGAAAATATCACCGTTTGTCAGGATATGATCAAAGTTTTCAACCCGGCAGCTCAAGGTGTAAATCCCAACAGTTCCAGTTATTACGGAACCAATTACTACTGCAACGAGGTCGTGATCAACACTCCGGGTGCCAAAAACCGCAGCCCGAAGTACGGAACCCAGAAAACTCCTTCTGAAGCCCGGCTGCATTCGGATTGGCCGGTGAAAAACAATGTGGCGTATGTGGGAACCCATGCCGGCGGATCAATAAACTCCCCTATGATAAATTGCAATTTTGTTGATGGCAGTGTCCGGTCAATAAGATTGAAGAATGCACAATCCGAAAATCAGGATAATTCTGACTTCAAATACGGTGATTACGGCTGGTATGCCGCTCTTGACACCAGCATTTCCGATCATCAGCGAAAAGCATGGGGAAACAAACGTTAAAAATAAAAAGGAGTTATAATAAAAAATGAAACAACTTATTACAGCAATCGTATTGTCGGTGGGATTCCTGCTGACGGCAGCGCCGGTCAAAGTGTCAAAAAGTTTCGGCTTTGACAAAGTGAATGCAACTAAAAATATCCAGGCAGCGTTGGATTCCGGCAACAAAGAGATCATTATCGACTATACCGGAAGCGACTGGATCGTTGATCCGTTGTTCCTGCGGAGCAATCAGACGGTATTCATCGAAGATAACGTCATCATCCGGGCACGAAAAGACGGATTTCATAATACTACAGATTCCATTTTCTTTGCCAGCGGCATCGACAATGTCAAGGTCATCGGCGGCAAAAATGTGGTCATCATCAACGAAAATGACTACTTCAACAAAAAAGTTTACAGCCAGTCCGAACACCGCCACACCTTCCGGATTGGCGGATGCAAAAATATTGTGATCAAAAATCTGAAACTTCAGGGTTCCGGCGGCGACGGCGTCTATGTGCGTGATGGCGTTTCCCGCAGCGAAAAAAAGCGCATTCCCAGCCGGAACATCACTCTGGAAAATCTTTTCGTCACCAAACAGGGACGGCAGGGACTTTCCGTGATTTCGGTCAACGGCCTCTATGTCAGAAATTGCGTCTTTGAAAAGACCTGCGGCGTTTCTCCGCTCTCCGGTGTCGACTTTGAACCGAACCATCCGCACAACGAATTGGTCGACTGCGTAATCGAAAACTGCGTTTTTGCCGGCAACGACGGCTATGCCGCCGTCCACTTCCTCGGCCACTTGAACAACACCAGCAAACCGGTTTCGATCTCCTACAAAAACTGCAGTTTCACCACCTCGCGCGCCAATAATATCGGCATCAGCCGCGGAGTCAATCCGCCCAAGGGTAAAATCTCCTTTGAAAACTGCACGGTTTCTGCCGCAAGCAAAAGCAGCATCCAATTCGATTTTGCCAAAGATTTTCCGGTGATATTCAACAACATCAAAATCGAGCATACTTCAAAAGCACCGGTCTTTTCAATTTCGATGCCCAAGATCTATGAGACCATTGCCGGTTGCGTCGAATTGAAAAACATCACCGCCTCCGCCCCCAAAACCACTCCGGATTTTGATGTCTTCCTCTACCCCGCTCCGGTTAAAAGCACGCTGGTTATGGACAATGTTTCGATCAACGGCAAAGCTGTCAAATCCTGCCAGGAACTGGAACGCCTGCGTGCTCTGCACAACAATTATGCGTTGAAAGCCGCCTCCTGCGACATCAATTCCCTGCAATCCCCTGCCCCGGCGGCCAAAAGTTACAAGCGCCCCAAAAAGCAGTCCATCGGTTACCGCAATGCCCGCACGCTGCTGCTCGACGGACGCAAAGGTGAAAAAATCACCGTTGTTCTCTCCACCGCCGGAGTCGCCCGCCGCCACGGAGCGTGTTCCTACACCATCACCGATCCCAATGGCAAAGTTATCAAAAAACAGTCGCTGGTCAATCCGAAAAATCAGTCGATCACGTTCATTCCCGAACAGGATGGCTGGTATAAATTCACGACCGTCAGCCGTTCCAAACTGACGGTCACCACCAATCACCGGGGACACGGTTACCTGATGGGTAAACGCCTGCAGCTCTTCCGGAGCAGAGGTTCGATTTTCTTTGAAGTTCCCGCCGGATTGAAGAACTTCCAGTTTGTCATCTGGGGCGATCCCGGCGAACTGGTCAGCGCCAGACTGATCGATCCCAAAGGTAAAACTGTGATCAAAAAAACGAATTTTGCCAAGCCGGAATTTTTCGTCGGTTCCAGTGCCAACAGCAAGGAAAACGAAATCTGGCAGATCCGAATCGATAATTCCAGAGACGATTTCTCCATTCTTTTCACCGAACCGCTCAACGGAATCATCGCTGAAAATCCCGATTTGCTGCTGAGAAGCAAAAAGTAATCGGCGTCCCCGGATACATCAGCGGCAACTGTCGTGAGTTCAAGTTCACATCAGCTGCCGCTTTTTTGTCTCACCCTGCCGCATTCCCGCGCCCGATGATTTGCTTTTTCGCAGTTTTGTGATATATTCTGTCAGAAAAACGAGGAGAGACTATGAGCAAAAGTGAGATCGCCCGCCAATTTTTTATGCAGGGTGCCAATTGTGCTCAGGCGGTAGCCGGAGCCTTCGCAAAGGAATTGGATATGAGCGTAAAGGCAGTATTCAAACTTGCCAGCGGCTTTGGCGGAGGATTCGGCAGACGGCGGGAAGTTTGCGGTGCTGTCAGCGGCATGGTCATGGTGCTGAATCACCTCTACGGCAATGAAGATATTTCCGATAAAGCCGCCAAGGATGCACACTACGCAAGGGTACAGGAGCTGCTGCGGGAATTTGAAGCGGAGAATCACTCCATCATCTGCCGGGAACTGCTTCAGGAAGATGCCGCAACTCCGGTTTCGACCGTTTCCCAGGAACGGACGGCTGCATATTATGAAAAGCGTCCGTGCGCTGAACTGGTGGCCTGCGCCGCCGGGATCATGGAAAAATATATCGCAAAAAATCCGCCGGCGAATTGAGCTCAACCCTCAAAAAAACGCCGTTTCACCCTGAAAAATGCAAAAAATGCGAAATCTTTCGCAAAGATCACTTGCAAAACACCCCATACGGGTATATATTAAGCATACACGATCGGGATATAGCGCAGCCTGGTTTAGCGCGTTTGTCTGGGGGACAAAAGGTCGCGAGTTCGAATCTCGCTATCCCGACCATTTTTTTTGCCCGAATGGGCAAAAAAACATGAAGCCGTCAGGCTTCGCTTCATGCACCGCAGGTGCGCTTCATGGCACAACGTGCCGCTTCATACTTTTGTGTGCTTGACACGCCTGAGGCGTGCAAGACACAAAGTGCTTCATAAAAGCCTGACGATGAAGCATTGTTTCCGTCTTCATTTCATTACGCCGCGAC
>JAZRNP010000214.1:0-2468 GCA_045648225.1 Victivallaceae bacterium
CGCGCTCGGCATCGCCGGCGCGCCTGAAATCAAGGCGCTCGGGGTCGACAAGTTCAACGAGCAGTGCCGCTCCATGGTGCTCAAGTACGTGGGAGAATGGCGAAAGACCGTTACGCGCATGGGGCGCTGGGTCGATTTCGACAACGACTACAAGACCATGGAACCCCGCTTCATGGAGACCATCTGGTGGATCTTCAAACAGCTCTGGGAACAGAACCGGGTCTACAAATCCTACCGCATCATGCCCTACAGCTGGAAACTTTCCACTCCGCTGTCCAACTTTGAAGCCGGCAGCAACTACAAAGATGTTCAGGATCCGGCCGTGACCGTCCGTACCAAAGTCCTCTCCGGCAGCAATCCGGAATGGGGCACCACCTACTTGCTCATCTGGACCACCACCCCGTGGACGCTCCCCGAGAACCTCGCCATCTGCTCCGGTCCGGACATTGATTATGTGATCGTCCGCGATCTCACCGACGAAGCCAAAGTCTGCTACGTCATGGCGGAAGCCCGGGTCTCCACGCTCTTCAAAAAGCCCGAACAGTACGAGATCGTCGCCAAACTCAAAGGTTCCGACCTCAAAGACTGGACCTACGAACCGCTGTTCCCCTACTATGCTGAACACGCTGCCGACGGTGCCTTCCGGGTGCTCAATGACGCCTATGTCAGCACCGATGACGGTGTCGGTCTGGTGCACCAGGCTCCCGCCTATGGTGAGGATGACTTCCGGGTTTGCAAAGAAGCCGGCATCAATATCATCGCCGACCCGCTGGATGCCTCCTGCAACTTCACTGACAAGATCCCCGAATACGCTGGACGCTTCTGCAAAGATTGCGACAAAGATATCATCAAACGCCTCAAAGAAGAGGGAAAACTCGTCCATCAGGCGACCATCACCCACAGCTATCCCTTCTGCGACCGTACCGATACTCCGCTCATCTACCGTGCCATTGAAGCATGGTATGTCCGGGTCGAAGATCTCCACGAACGCCTTGCCAAAAACAATTCCGGCGTCCGCTGGCAGCCCGAATATGTCGGAACCAAACGTTTCGGCAACTGGCTGCTCAACGCCCGTGACTGGAATATCAGCCGCAACCGTTTCTGGGGCTCCTGTATTCCGGTCTGGATCAACGATGAAGATCCCGAAGACCGCATCTGCGTCGGCAGTGTCGCTGAGCTGGAAGAACTTTCCGGCGAAAAAGTCACCGACTTGCACAAACATTTCGTAGACAGGATCGTCATCAAAAAAGACGGTAAAACCTACCACCGCACCCCGGAAGTGCTGGACTGCTGGTTTGAATCCGGTGCCATGCCCTATGCGCAGGAGCATTATCCGTTTGAGAACAAAGAACGGTTTGAGAAAAACTTCCCTGCCGACTTCATCGCTGAAGGTCTCGATCAGACCCGCGGCTGGTTCTACACGCTGATGGTGCTGGGAACCTGCCTTTTTGACAAATCCCCCTACCGCAACGTGGTGGTCAACGGACTCATCCTCGCCGAAGACGGTCAGAAAATGTCCAAACGCAAAAAGAATTATCCCGATCCCCTTCTGGTGGTCAACCGCTACGGTGCCGATGCCCTGCGTCTCTTCATGCTCGGCAGTCAGGTCGTCCGTGCCGAAGACCTGCGCTTCTCCGAAGCCGGTGTCCGGGAGATCCTCCGCAATGTGATGATCCCGATGTGGAATGCATTGAGCTTCTTCGTCACCTACGCCAATGTCGATGGTTACACCCCTGCTGCCGGTGAGGTCAAAGCTCCGGCCATTCCCGCCAACGTGCTTGACCGCTGGATCCTTTCCTCCGCCAGCCAGATGGTCGGGGAGATCCGCAAGGAGATGGATGAATACAATCTGCAGAAGGCCGCCACCCGCTTCACCCGCTTTATCGACGACCTGACCAACTGGTACATCCGCCGCAGCCGCCGCCGCTTCTGGAAGAGTACCAGCGACAGCGACAAACAGGAAGCCTACGCCACGCTGCACTATGTGCTGCTGCTTTTCGCTAAAACTGCGGCTCCCTTCATCCCCTTCACCACCGAAGAGATCTACCGCACTCTCCGTACTCCGGAGATGCCGGAATCAGTCCACCTCTGCGACTATCCCACCCCGGATGACTGCCGTGATGAGTATCTGGAAAAACAGATGGAATACACCATGTGTGCCGTTTCCCAGGGCCGCTTCCTGCGTACTGCCAACAACCTCAAAGTCCGTCAGCCGCTCGCCCGGGCCATCGTCGCATTGCCCGACGCCGAAGCCCGTACCATGGTGGAAAAGACCGCCTGGATCATCGCTGACGAACTCAACGTCAAAGCGGTCGACTTCTGCGACGACGAAGAACAGCTTATCAAACGCAGCTGCAAAGCCAACTTCAAAGCTCTCGGAGCCCGTCTGGGCAAGGAGATGAAAACTGCCGCTGCCCGCATCGCTCAGCTTACCGGTGCGGAAATCGGTCAGATCCTCAACGGCAATC
>JAZRNP010000215.1:0-2522 GCA_045648225.1 Victivallaceae bacterium
ACTCCTTGGCTCACAGAACGACATGGCTACGATCCGACTTGGTGCCGAATTTTTCCTCAAAGGCGGCGAACATCTCCTCTGCCGGTTTCTGTGCTCCTGCAACAAAACTGTACATTCCGTCCGGGACAAACTGTGCCGCCGGGAAAAGTTCGTGGGTTCTGGTCAGATGAGTAAGTGAAATATCGGAAAAAAATCTGGCTTCGAAACCGTATTCATCCAGCGTCGAGATCAATTCATCCATCCCGGGAATCGCTTCGATCAAAATCGAATTGAACGCATTCAACGCCGTCACCGGATCGCAGTGGCACGCCATTGCCACTGCGTAGATAAAGGCTTCATCGGTCGTTGTGCCGCACTCCAATTCCCGCTGCAGATCGACCAGAACCTCCGGAATTTTGTCCAATTTCAAACTTTTGGCAAAGTTGGCAAAATTGATTTTCACGCAAACATTCCCAATATCCAACGCTAATATTTTCATAGAGTACCTTTTTTATTCCGGCATGAAAAACAGTTGCCGCAACCGGTGGATGCAGTGTGCGGCAATGTCGGGTTTTGCGACGAGTACAATGCAGGAGTGGACTGGTGTCCTCGACTGCATCGGCGCAGGAGCAAGGCTCGAGATTGCCCACAATGCGCCGCCGTCCGTTTGATTTGTCACAAGAATGAGACAATTACAAACGATCAATATTCTCTGTCGTCACCGTAGCCGTAATGCTCGACGACGTAATCCACGTCTTTGTCGCCCCGGCCGGAGCAGGTGGCGAGGATGGAGCCGTAGGGATGTTCTTTTGCCCAGCGGATCGCATAAGCGATGGCGTGGGAGCTTTCCAGTGCCGGGATGATTCCCTCGTAGCGCGAAAGCATAAAGAATGCATCGACCGCTTCTTTGTCGCTGGCGGTGACATAATTCACTCTGCCCAGATCGTGCCAGAAAGCGTGTTCCGGGCCGACCGCCTGGTAATCCAATCCGCTGGCGATCGAGTAAACCGGTGCCGCTTCGCCGTTTTCATCGGCGAGCACATAGCTGTCAAAGCCGTGGAGCGTTCCCGGTTTGCCGTAGTTGATCGAAGCGGCATGGTCGCCGGTGTTGGCACCTTTGCCCAGCGGTTCGACGCCGTAGAGATCGACCGGGTCGTTCAAATAAGCGGCAAATGAACCTGCCGCATTGGAACCGCCGCCGACGCAGGCGCAAACGGCATCGGGCAGGTGACCGGTCATATCAAAGAACTGCTGGCGGGACTCTTCTCCGATGCAGAACTGGAAGTCACGCACCATCAGCGGGAAGGGGTGGGGACCGGCAGCCGTACCGATGCAGTAGATCGAATCTTTGTAATTTTTGGCATAGGATTCAAAAGCGGAATCGACCGCTTCTTTCAAGGTTTTCTGCCCGAAGCTCACCGGAATGACCTTCGCTCCGAGAATTTTCATGCGGGTCACGTTGGGAGCCTGTTTGGCGATATCGACTTCACCCATGTGAATTTCGCATTCCAGTCCGAAGTAGGCGGCGGCGGTGGCAAGTGCCACGCCGTGCTGACCGGCACCGGTTTCGGCGATGATCCGCTTTTTACCCATGTATTTGGCGAGCAATCCTTCTCCCATGCAGTGGTTGAGTTTATGCGCTCCGGTGTGGTTGAGGTCTTCCCGTTTCAGATAGATCTGACAGTTGCCGATCTTGCGGGAAAGCCGGTCACAATGGTAAACCGGGGTGGGACGGCCCTGAAATTCCCGGCGGATGCGGCGCAATTCGTTGATAAAGTAAGCCGACTGGCAGATTGACTGGTAAGCGGCATTGATTTCGGCGAATGCCTCTTTCAGTTCCGGGGTGAGATGAGCCCCGCCGTAAGGTCCGAAGTGACCGTCCGGAGTGGGATAATCACGAAAATAACGAGAAAAATCCATTGTTAGTCCTCCATAAAATTTTTCCTGAAATATACACCCGAACTGATAAAAAAGCAAGTGTAAATTTTCCTTTGGAGTGAATTGTTTACAAAAAAGCCTTTTCGACACTCCGTCCCGGTCAGCGACGGCGGCGGAATACCGGCCGCCGGGTCGCAATGCTCAGCAGGGTGATCAGAATCGGCAGTGAAAGCAGCTGCGCCGTCGCCGTCACATAGAATACTCCGTTGATCGTAGTGCACATATAAATGTAGCCGCCCAGCAGAGCCGCAAGCATCACGCCGCTTGAATTCATGCAGGATGAAAATCCGAAGACCGCTCCGCGTTTGCGTTTCGGCGTGACCAGAGAGAGCACTTTCTGCAGAACCGGGTGGAATCCGCCCGCTGCAATGTAAAGCAATGATCTTGAAAGCGCAAACAGCACCAGATTATTGGCCATACCCTGCAAAATAAGCGCAACCGCACTGACCGACAATGCCGGAATAAGTATCTTTTTCGGAGAATAACGGTCGCTCAACCAACCCGATACCACCCCGGAAATCACAGAAGCGATGCAAACAAATGCGCTGACGATGCCGGTCCAGTAGGCGGCCTTTTCTGCTCCGGCAAGCTCTTTGACCTTGAGG
>JAZRNP010000216.1:0-2262 GCA_045648225.1 Victivallaceae bacterium
AATCAGTTCATCGACAAATTCCTCGCCGGATGCCGCGACCACAACGTGCCGCTGGACTTCTTCTCCTGGCACAGCTACGGCAGCCAAAAAAATCCCTTCGGCATCAATGAAGAACCGTTTACCGCCCGGAAACTTCTGGATTCCTATGGATTCACAGATACTGAACTGCACCTTAATGTGTGGCACTATGTCGAAAAATGGGATTCATACTTTATGCACCACGGCGGATTGTCCACCATCCAATGTGCCGTCCATGCCGCTGCTGTTATCACCGCATGGCAGGATACTCCGCTGGATATGGCAAACTACTACACCATCGGCAGAGGCGGGCTCTTCAGCGCGTGGTATCCGTGGGGAGAAAAGAACCGTATCTACTACGCGTTCCTCGCGCTTGCCGCGATCAACCGTCATGCGGAACGGATTTCTGCAACGAACTCCACTGAAAATATTTTCGTACTTGCCGGAAAAAATTCTTCCGGCAAGGCAGCAATACTGATTTCCAGTTTCTATGCGGAAACAGAGAAAATCGTTTTGAATACTGAAGGCAGAAATTTTCAGGTCAAAGTCTTGGATGAAACCCGGAATTTGGAAGAAATTCCCTGTCTGGTCGAAAGCGACAAACTGCATATCCCGGTGTGTTCCGGCACTCCGGCATTGTGGCTGATTGAGGAAATTTAAAAAACAGGATTTATTATTATGGCTAAATATCCGCATGGCGATACAAAATGGTTCAAAGAGGCGCGTTTCGGAATGTTCATCCACTGGGGATTGTATTCTCTTCCTGCACGGCACGAATGGATCAGGCATTTTGAAGAGATAACCGATGAAGATTATCAAATCTATTTTGACATTTTCAACCCCGATCTCTTTGAACCGGAAAAATGGGCCAAAGCTGCCAAAGCTGCCGGAATGAAATATATGGTCATCACCGCCAAACATCACGAAGGCTTCTGTCTTTTTGATACCAAATATACCGATTTCAAAGTCACCAACACTCCCGTCGGGCGCGATTTGCTCAAAGAAGTCGTGGATGCATTCCGGGCGGAGGGACTCCGTGTCGGATTATATTATTCTCTCATTGACTGGAATCACCCGGACTTTGTCATCGACCGGAGAAACGGTCCATACCGCAACCTTCCCGAAGAAGAGTTCAAAAAGCATAACGAAAACCGCGATATGCGCCGTTATGCACAATTTATGCGCGATCAGGTGACGGAACTTCTCACCAATTACGGAAAAATCGATATCCTCTGGTTCGACTTCTCCTATCCGGACAAGGAACACCCCGAAGATATCACCCTCGGCAAAGGGCATACCCATTGGGAGTCTGAAGAACTTCTCAAAACCGCCCGTGCCATTCAACCGGATATCATCATCGACAATCGCCTTGATCTGCCCGGTTCCGCTGATATCGTCACTCCGGAACAGTACACCCCAGGCAAAGCGATGCAGGATGAAGATGGCAATGCGGTCGCCTGGGAAGGTTGTCAGACCTTTTCCGGTTCATGGGGCTACCACCGGGACGAATCCACCTGGAAAAGCGAAGAACAGTGTATCAAACTTCTGGTCGACCATGTTTCCCGGGACGGCAATCTGTTGATGAATGTCGGTCCTACTGCCCGCGGATTTTTGGACGACCGCGCCGAAAAAGGTCTGGGCTATTTTGCCAAATGGATGAAATACCACAGTTGTTCCATTTACGGCTGTGGTTCCGCCCCCGGTTTGACCGCTCCGGACGGCTGCCGTTACACCTGGAATCCAAAGACCAACCGGTTGTATTTGCACATATATTCCTGGCCGTTTCGCTTTCTGCAGCTGCCGGGGCTGGGTGGAAAGGTGAAATATGCTCAATTGCTGCGTGATAACAGCGAAGTTCTCCGGGATGAAGCCGGCAAGGCTGCGACCTCCAAGGCGGACACCTCCGAAGGCAATATTTCATTGCGGCTTCCGGTGCAAAAGCCGGATGATGCAGTTCCGGTCGTGGAAATCATCCTTAAAGAACCGCTTGCGTAAATCAATATCAATTTGAGGAAATAAAAAATGAGTAAATCAAACAATATCGGAGCCCAACGTTATTACGGTAATATGCCCTGCATCGGTATCCGCCCGACCATTGACGGCAGACGTGGAGTGTTGAAAGTCCGCGAATCATTGGAAGAACAGACGATGAATATGGCAAAGAGTGCGGCAAAACTCTTTGAAGAAAACCTCCGCTATGCCGACGGCACTCCGGTCAAAGTCGTGATCGCCGATACCACCATC
>JAZRNP010000217.1:0-5472 GCA_045648225.1 Victivallaceae bacterium
ATCCCTTATGGGGCACAGATGCTGATCGCTGTCGGTATCGCCCGGAGCAGCGGCTTAAAAATTTCGACACTCAGCCTGCTCGGCACGCAATACTATCAATGGCTGATGCTGTTTGCGCTGCTGGTATCATTTGGTATAAGACAATATAAAACCAAAACTCAAAAGTCTGTTTAACTACCGTTTTTCTTGTAAACAAACGCAACGGATGCTACAACAACGGAGTTTTCAAGCAGGCATCCGGCGATGATTTGCAGCCGAAAGCCAATAAGTGATTCAATTCTGCTTTTGCAGCATCTCTTTTATGGCATCATTCAGGATCTGTTCCGGATCATTGCCGAATATATCCAATCCCTCGGCACTGTAAAAAGAGATGTCGGCTATACCGAAAAGTGCACCGAATACCCCTTTGATGTAATCAAATCCGAAATTATTGCTCCCGATATATCCGCCGGATGTGGTCAGGTAGACTGCCTTTTTTATGTTGGTCAAGCCGTGCGGCCGTCCTGTTTCATCATAGCAAAAGGTCAGTTTGTTTACGCAGAGCTGCTCAATGTAAAGTTTGAGTGAAGCCGGGAAACTCATATCCCAGTACGGCGCAGCGATAACCACTTCATCTGCCGCCGCAAAATTGCGGGCAAGTTCAAATGAACTTCCGGAAAAATCCCCATCCTGTATGGCTGTTTCCCGGGCGGCCAGACCTTTACCTGACAATGGCAGCATGACCATATCTTCCAAAGTGAGCGTTGTCACCCGGCAATCATAATTTTCAAGACACTTTTCCAAATACGCTTGCGCCAGCCGTCCGGTCCGGGAATCGACCTCACGCTTCACACAAGCATTCACATAAAGAATATTTTTCATAACCGATCCGCAGTTGCTGTTGAAATCAGTCCGAAACCCGTTCTTTCATGGTTTCCGAATCACGGCGGCCGGGGATGAGACTGAAATCATAGAAGCTGTTCCGTCCTTCGCATCCGGTGAATCCGACGTAATAGGTTTCCGGCCAGTCATCCGCAATGCGGCAGCCGAAAGTTTTGCCGTCGCACCCCATGAGCAAAAAACGTCCTTTATGGGTAAAGATCATCTCAGCCGTCAGGGTATGTTTTTCATCGATCGCCAAATCAAGATCGATAAAAGAGAGCAGTTTCCATGACGGCTTGCCGTCATGGTAAAAGTGATGCCAGAGGTTGACACCCCGATCGTAAACAACGATCTCCAGATGTTCATGGTGAACCGGGCCGAGTTCTTTGGAGAGCACGATCAAAGGAGCCATCCGGCTGTGAAAGGCGCAAGTAGTGGAGATCATGGCACTGCCTGAAACCGGTTGTTTCAGCAGCATACTGATGTAACTTTCCCCGGTACGGTCACGTCCCATTTGCATATCTTCCGGCTTGAGGTCATCGGGAACAAAATTGGCAATGCAATCATCTTTCTGAATCCAATGGCTGATTTCTTCCCATCTCGGGCTGCGGACAATGAGCCAATCGTCCTGATTCCACTGATCTTTGCCGAATAAAGTGTAATATTTTTCCATGATATTGAACTCCTTCTTAAAAAAACATCTGCATAATATAGCAATAAACCGGGGAATTTTCAACCGATCATCCCCATTATCAATACGACGCTGTACTGCGAAGGACTTGAAAAAAGAGAAATTCCTTTTATATATGTTCAAAGAGGAGAATCGGATGATGTTTGATGCGGCACTGAAAAGAAGTTCAGCTTTGCTGGCAGCGATGCTGACCATGGGGGCAGTATGGTGCGTTATGCACTTGCCGGGATCTGATTTACTGATGGTCACATTTGCATTTCTCGCCTCGGCAGATTTGTGTGATGTTTCTGATTTCAATTTAAAATTGCAACGCTGCTTCCGGATGGTCTGCTATGCGGCAGCTGCCCAATTTATGATCGGGATCACGGCAGATTATCCGATTGCAAGAAGCCTGCTTGCCCTGCCCTTTTCGTTTTTTATTCTGGCGACGATGCAGGAAAAGCAGGATGCATTGATTGCCCTGCTGATTGCCGGTCTCTCTTTATCATCGTCCCACGGTTTTACAGCGGCGGTGGATCGCTGCATCAACATTGTTTCAGGCGGAGCGGTTGCAGTGGCGGTCACAACGGTCAGCAATTTATTTATTCACGGGAACTTAAAAAAAACATCTCCGGAACAACCGTACTCATTCCGACAGGCGGCAATCATCTCTGCTGAAATCACAACCGCTTTTATAATTGCACAACTTTTCAAACACGAACAATTTTACTGGGCCATCCCGACAATTATTTTTATTCACATGGCGGAATCGCAATCAAATCCCCTGCCCGCTCTGGTCAAAGAACGGATCATTGCGACTCCGGCCGGAATATTGTCCGGCGGCCTTGCCCTCGGCTGCTTCAATGACACCTCGATCGACATGATCTATATTGTCCCGGTAACCGGAACGCTGTCATTTTTTATGCTCTATTTGAAAAATGACTATTTTATTTTCACCTTTTTATTCATGTTCACTCTGACGGTATTCACTGACTGGATGCTGGGAACCGGCAGCCGTTTTCACTTTGCAGAAATAACCTTTGTCCGCACGCTGGCGACGGTGATCGGCGGGATTCTGGTACTGTGCGGTAAAAATTTCATACAGGAAGATACACCATGATGAATTTTTTCAAACGCCAATTTCTGTTTATCCTGCTGTTGATATTTTTCATTTTCTGTGCAGTTTACTGGCTCTACTGGCATTTGACGCCATTCACCGCTGATGCATTTGTTTTTGCCGATACCCGAACTGTGACGCCGTGGGTGGAAGGATTCATTTCGCATATCCATGTAAAAAACAATCAATTCATAAAAAAGGGGGATCCGCTCTTTACCACCTTCGAACCGCCATACTCATTAAAAGTAAAAATTCTGGAACATGAAATCGCAGTGATCCGGAAAAAAGCGGCAGCTGTCAACGCCGCCATATCGCAGGTTAAAGCCGAAATAACCGGATTTGAAGCAGATATCGACAACAGTCGCTATCTGCACACCCGGGCGCAGGAGATGTTGAAAAAAGCCGCAGTTTCCGAAGATTACGCTGTTTTGCAGCAACGGAATCTGAAAGTAAACCTCTCCCGGAAAAGCGCAGCCGAGCACCGGGTACAAAAGTTGACACACGAATACAATGCCCTGCAGGAAGAATTAAAAAAACTCTCTGCCGATCTGAAACTCTCTGAGATCTGGCATTCCCAAACCACCGTCACTGCCCTGAGCGACGGTATCGTGACCAATATGATGATTGCCCCCGGGAGTTACTGCAAACCAGGTGAAGCTCTGTTTGCCATCATCGACACCTCAGTCTGGTATGTGCAGGCGAACTTCAAGGAGAGTGAGCTTTCGGAAATCCGCCCCGGAACCCAAGCGGTCATCCGACTGCGCCAATATCCGGAAAAAATCTATTCCGGTACAGTGGAAAATTCCAGATTGAGTGTAGAAAAGCGCAAAACTGCCCCCCGCAGCGGCATGACCGAGGTAAAAAAAGAAAATGAGTGGTTCCCGTTGCCGCAACGTTTCCCGGTACAAATAAAGATCCTCAATCCGGATGAATTTTTGAATTTCGGAGCCAGTGCCTATGTGACGCTCGATATTCCATCCCGTCCGTTCCGGCAGTTTTTCTGGGAATTGTTTTTATGAAAACGGTGATTTGCGCCGCAACGCTACTGCTGCTGTTGTGCGGCTGTTTTAAAAGGATCGACCATTTCAGTACGCTGAACGATTTCCGGAAAAACTTTTCCCGAACCGGTAAAACATCTCTCCAGGGCAAAAAGTCCCTCTCTGTTTCCGAGGCCCGGACAATCGCCCTCCGGAACAATCCGACCCTTCTTGCGGCAGCGAGTGCGATCCATTCAGCACAATACGGATATTACCGGTCGCTGAGCGCATGGTCTCCTGAGATCACGGCGTACAACGAGGTTGCACATTCGATTTCCTCCGGTCACGATCTGCTGCATCCTCCGGCCGGTATCTTTCCGGAAGAAAGCCGTTTTTCGACCACCACATCGCTTCAGGCTACCTGGCTGCTTTTCAACGGACTGGCCCGGGAATTGGATATTCTGATCGCTCGACTGGAATACGACCGGAGCATAGCCGCTTCTGATGATGTAAAAAGATTGCTGCTGCGGGCTTTGGTATATGTCTGGTGCGACATACAGTCTGCTTCAGAAGAGATAATCATCTATCAGGCAGACAAGGCGTTTCAGGATGCTGCACTCACGCAGGCTCAGGAACAATTCAAATACGGACATGTTCCTTATTCGACAGTGCTTAATTTTCAGATCCTCTCCGCCAAAGCTCAAAGCAAAATCACTCAGGCCATTTACAAGCGGCAGACCGCCTGCAATGCCCTCTCGGCTCTGCTCGGATATGACACCGGAGAATTTCCGGCCGATTTGAATATTGATCCGCTGCCGGCGGTTCCAGTTGAATTACAGCATCCGCTGGATTTCTATCTCACGCAGGCCATACGAAACCGGCCGGATTTGAAAGCAGAAAAACTGCAATTGGAAAAAGCTCTCCGCCACAAACAATCAGCTTACGCCGCTTTCATGCCGGAACTCCATCTGTTTGCCGATTTTTCATTCAGCAATGCCAATGCGGTGTATGGAGATTATACAGTCAGGCGATCATATTACAATCATCCTGCTTTTGCCTACGGGGTAAATGCTTCCTGGAATTTATTCAAAGGATTCGCCTCATTCAATGAGCTGAGGCGCAGGAATGCTTTAAAAGAGATCGCCCGCTGGGGGTTGAATAAAAAATTTCTGGATCTCTCTGCGGAAGTGAATGATGCTTTGGAACTTTGCCGGAATACTCTGGCCCAGATCGTCATATACCGCAACATGGAAAACTGGGTACTTGAACAGCGCGATCTGGTCTACAGCGAATATATCAACGGCAGAGAAACCATCGCCCGGCTCAATCAGGCTCAAAGTGAATTGCTGGAAGCGCAAAACTCGCTAATTCTCTGGCAGATACAGTTTCAAAAAGCGACTGCCCAACTCAATGCGGCTCTGGGCAAAGATGCCATTCCGGGACATTAGGTCTGTTTTTGCAAAACCCGAGAGCCATTTTCTTGTATTTTCCTCATTTCTGCATTATATTAAACAGATAACATAATAATAATGACTGAATTTATCTGATGAAACAATATATTCGCTCTATCTGGAATATCTTTTACAATTTGTACAACCGCATTTGCCGGCGTTTTCCATGGCTGCACAATTTTGTACTTTATGCGATAATCGGCGTTATGGCGGCGATATTTGACTATGCCATATTCTACGGGCTGGTCAATCTTGCCGGATTGAATCCGGAACTTTCCAGTCTGATCGGAAATCTGTGTGGATTTCTCTTCACCTTTTCCGGAAACACCTTTTATAATTTCAAAAAATCCACGCACGTCTTATTCCGATTTGTCTCCTATTTCTGTATAGCTGCCG
>JAZRNP010000218.1:0-4045 GCA_045648225.1 Victivallaceae bacterium
TACGGATGGTCTTGGGGACCCGGGAAACCATGTCCAATCCTTTGACATCCATGGTTTCTTCATCCTTGACCGGATAAGCACTGCCGAGACGGATCTTGATCTGTTCAGCGGCAAGTTCACCGATCATCAGATTGTAGACACGCTGCAAATGCTGAATAATCGCACGGTCCAGCTCATCACCGCCGACCCGTACGCTGTTCGCATTGACGATACCGGAAAGCGAAATAACTGCGACTTCAGTAGTACCCCCGCCGATATCAACGATCATATTTCCGGCAGGATCAGCCACCGGCAGACCGACACCGACAGCCGCTGCCATCGGTTCTTCGACCAGCACCACGTCTCCGGCACCGGCCTGTTTTGCACTGTCGACCACGGCGCGCCGTTCCACCTCGGTAATGCCGGAGGGAACTGCGATCAACACCCGGGGACGGAGCAGCCGCTGACGCAGCGGAACAGCTTTCATTGCCCGCTGGATAAAATAGCGGAGCATACTTTCTGTGACTTCATAATTGGCGATAACGCCGTCTTTCATCGGGCGCACCGCAGTGATGTTGAGCGGAGTTTTACCAAGCATTTCCTTGGCTTCGCGTCCGACAGCAAGCACTTCGTGGGTATTAACTTTCATCGCCACCACGGACGGTTCATTGATAACTACGCCGAGATCGCGGACAAAAACGAGGCAGTTGGCAGTCCCGAGATCAAGACCGATATGCGTAGACAATAATTTTGTCAACAACTGAGTACCCATGATTCACCTTTTTTAAAACTTTTGTCTCATTGAAATTTTTCTCAATGGCAGAAAACATCTTTACATTTATATAATAGAGTGTCAAAATGGCAATTTTTCAAGTAAAACATAAAAAAACTGCAGATTTTTTTCATAAAAAAGCTCTTTTATTTTGAAAAAACGGGACAAAGATGCTATTTTATCGTTATGAATAGTATACTGGATCAGAATCATAAAAACACCGTCAGCAATGGTAAAATCGCAGCTCCGCCGTTACGCAATTGGCGCAACGGTGTTTTGGTGCGTATTCCCAATCAGTTAAGCGATGCCGTGATGACCTTTCCGGCTCTTTTGGAGCTGAAAAAAATTCTGCCGCAATACTGCGGACTCTTCGTGATCATCCCCGGTTTCATGACCCAGCTCTTTGAAGCTCTGCCCATTGTTGACAAAACCATCCCCCTGCGCACCGCCGATGCGATGTGGACAAAAAAAGAACGCCGGGAAGTGCGCCAGCTCCGGGCCGGAGCAATCGTTTTATTCAATACATCAATCAAAGATATCATTTCGGCCCGGATGAGCCGGGTACCGAAAATTTTCGGATTCAACAATTCGGGATGTGATATGCTGCTTTCGGCAAAAATCCCCCGCCGTTTAAATCCGGATAACCCGGAACATCACTCTCCTTTGGCCATGCAATACCTCGAACTGGTCAAATTGCTCGGTGCCGGAGAGTGGGATGGCCGCCTGCCCCGGGTATCCTCCCGGATCGCCACCGACGAAACAAATCCGCTGATAAGAGACATCTGCCGTCATCCGCAAATACTTCTGCTCGCTCCCGGATCATCAAAACAGTGCTGGCCTGCTGAAAATTACCGGGCAGCTGCAAACTACTGGATCCGGCACGGAGGGATCGTGGTCGTGATCGGTTCCGCAAGCGAACGGACTCTCGGCAATGCAGTGCTCCAGTCTCTGCCCCGGAAGAAATGTATCAATCTCTGCGGGAAAACTGATTTCTGCGCTTTGCTTCATTTGTTCAAAGCCGCCGCCTATACGCTTGCCGGAGATTCCGGTCTGATGCGTCTCGGAATAACGTTGGATGTTCACGGACTGGTTCCGGTCGGCCCTCCGGATTTTGACCGTACCGATCCGGTTACATCAAAATGGCGGATGCTGGTCACTGGGACGAAGGCCTGTAAATCAGGGAAAAACTGTCAATCCGGAAATTGCCCCGGCAAACCGACCGCAAGACAGGTGATAAGAGAAATCCGCCGGGCCGCAAAAGAATTGAACTTTCCCTTCCGCAAAGCGTCCGGGAAATATTCCTGAAAAATCATCCGAGAAATGCGATCAGCACCAATCCGGTGACGATCAGGGTGATACCCACCAGTTTGGGACGGTGGGCGGGCTCTTTAAGGATGACGATTCCCAGCATCAGACCGATCGGCAGACTCATCTGGCGGAACGCCTGCAGGAAACTCAACTGCGTGACCTTGGTCATCGCCGCCAGCACCAGAGCATAGGCGAGCGAACTCAAAATACCGGCAATTGCCGGATAAACAAAGTTTTTCGGAGAAGATGTCAGATATTTGAAGTTCTCCTGTTCACTCTTTTTGAATATGACCAGAATGGCCATCGTCACCCCCAGCCCGAAGTTGATGACAAAGGTCAGCAAGTATGACGCCACCGCCGGATCATATCCGGGAGAAGACGCACACATTTTGACCAGCTCCGAATCAGTCAAGGTATAACCGGTGGTCCCGATTGCCGCAAGCAGGATATAACGCATCGCTTTGCCGGTATAATTTTTCAGCGAAAAGTCGCGGAAACGTTTCAGCGGCATCAACAGACAACCGCAGCAGACGATCAAAAGCGCGACCATGCCCCAGGCGTTGGGATATTTTCCGGGGTAAATGATCGCCGTCACTCCGGCGATAAGCAGCACCGGCAGAGCCCGGGCCACCGGATAAACCAGTGACATATCGGTTGCGGAATAGGCTTTGAAAAGCCCGACAAAATATAGCGTTTCAAAAAACAGACTGGTTGCCCAGAGCACCAGAGCTTTACCGTGCAGAGCATTTTCCGCAAAACCGAAACACGGTATGGTCCAGCACCAGCACAACGCCGCAGCGAAACTGGATATACAGAAAAATGAGGCCGACGAACGGGACTTTTTACTCAAAAAATTCCAGGTCGCATGCATCGACACCGAAAGCAATACCAGAATAATGGCATCCCAACCCATAAAACAATGAATCCCCAATAAAAATTAATCAAATCAGATGTTTTGGTTAATATACACCTGAAACCGGGATTTTGCCACCCCGTAATCCCCGATGCCGATCAAAAAAAAAACAATGACGAACACTCCGCGGCAGGTGATTTATCCGGATACCGCAGCAACGGGGATGCAACTTCACTTTTTGGAAGTAAACACCTTGAGTGTTTCGGCGGGGCCCCGGAGCTGATCTTCGTAGAACTCTTTCAGAAACTGATAACTTCGGGCCTGACTGCGCAGAGCACTGTATTCCTGAATCGCAGGACGGGTATAGGCTCCGGTGGGCAGAAGTTTACGTTTCTTGTCCTCATCCTCCAGCTGAAATTTCAGCAAAGCATGGATGATCTGCTTTGATTCATCGTCCAGAACCGGGAAAAGTGTTTCGATCCGGCGGTCAAGGTTGCGGCTCATCCAGTCGGCACTGGAAAGATAAATTTCCTCATCACCGAGATTTTCAAAATAGAAAATACGGGTATGCTCCAGATAGCGGTCAACGATACTGCAGATCCGTACATTATCCTGTTTGGGATGCGGACGGAAACAGCAGATACCACGGATGATAAGATCGATTTCAACACCTGCATCAGCCGCCTGATGAAGCAGTTTCACCATTCCCGGATCGGCAAGACTGTTCATTTTTGCAATGATCCGGCCTCTCCGTCCGGACTGACAATGCCGGATCTCCCTTTCCACCAGAGCGGTGAATTTATTGCGCATATCAAAAGGAGCAACGCTCAAGTGATTCCATTTTTCCGGAGGCGCAGAGCAACCGGAAAGCAGATTGAATAAATTTGCCACATCGCAACACAATTCCGGATCACATGACAGCAATCCCATATCCGTATAAAGCTTTGCAGTACGATCATTGAAATTTCCGGTGCCGAGATGGACATAACGCCGGATGCAGCCGGATTCCCGGCGGACGATCAGCAACGCTTTGCAGTGGACCTACAACCCGGCAATACCGTAGACCACGTGGGCGCCGGAATTGTCCAGCACCTTGGCCCAGGCGATATTATTACTTTCGTCAAAACGGGCCT
>JAZRNP010000219.1:0-18841 GCA_045648225.1 Victivallaceae bacterium
GTTGCCCATTCGCCCCACGCCGTTTACACTGTCTCAGAAGAGGTTCTGCGTTCGATTGCCCGGCAGATGGAATGTGACGGATTCCCGGTGCATATCCATGTTTCTGAAACCGCAAAGGAGGTTGAAGATTGCCGGAAACAGCACAATGGTATGACTCCGGTTGAATATCTTGATTCCATCGGTTTGATCAATGAGCGTGCCATGCTCGCCCATTGTGTGCACCTGACCGATCGTGACCGGGAGATCATCGCTGCCCGGGGGGCATATATCGCCCACAATCCGGTCTCCAATTTGAAGTTGTGCAGCGGCGTGTTCGATTTTGAACGGGCCAAAGCTGCCGGATGCCGGGTAACTCTCGGAACTGACGGCACATCCAGCAACAATGCGCTTTCCATGCTCAGCGAGATGAAGTTCGCTGCCTTGAGTGCCAAATTGACCGGAAATTCCCCCAAAGCCGGCAAGGTCGGTGACATTTTCAACATCGCCACCGCCGCCGGAACCGCTTTCGCCGGAGTCAATGGCGGAAAAATTGCGGTCGGTAAAGTCGCTGACATGATGCTGATCGATTTGAAGCACCCGGTGCTGTGTGCCGGATATGATTTGATCTCCGATCTGGTTTACGCCGGAGAACCGGAGATGATCGACAGCGTCATCTGCAACGGTGAATTTTTGATGAAAAACCGTTTCATTCCCGGCGAAAAAGAGATTGCTTCTGCAGCACATGAGGTTTGCTGCAAGTTGAAAACTTTGCGTTGAAATCACTCTTTTTTGCGCAGACTGCCCGGCGTGCATTTGAAACTGTTCCGGAATTGGCAGTTGAGGTGATTGGAGTCGTAAAAACCGCACTCTGAAGCGATTTCACTCAACGATAAAGTACTGTTTTTCAGCAGCTCTTCGGCGGCAGCAAGTCGCCGTTTTTTTATGTACTGCCACGGAGATTCTCCGGTCAGATCCCGGAATTTACGGAAAAAGTTGCGCCGGGACATGTTGGAGTTGCGGGCAAGCTGGTCGACATTCAACTGCTCATGAAAGTTGTTGTTGATAAAACGCAAAGCAGCCGCAACCGGATTGCTGTGATTTTTGGCTGGAGATACTCCGCCTCCGGCCTGACAGATAAAGGTCAATAGATCGATGAAAATGGCAAATGAACGCAGATTTTTGCCGGGTGAGTTGCCGGTGAGTTCATTTTCCAGTTGTTCGGCGAGAGCTTCCGCGTGGATAAGCTGCTCCTCTGTCAGGCGCAGGATCGGTTTTTCCGGGGGGCGGGTCTTGTCCGGATCATGGGCACTGGTGACTGCTGGAAAAAACTGCATGGAGCTGCCGTCCAGTTGCGGCAGCGGAAGTTTGTCCGGTTCGTAGAGCAGATTAAAGAGTTCCAGTTCAGAAGCGTGTTCGTATGCATGGAGTTTGCCCGGATGCATCAGGATCACATCCCCTCTTTCCAGCTGGCAGCTGCTCCCCTCTGCCCAGTGGATGGCTCCTGCCGGATTCAGGATCAAGGTCAATTCCGAAAAGCGGTGATCGTGGAAATTCATTTCCCGGTGATGGCCGCGTTTTATCCGCTTTACTCCGAGTTGAACCCGTTCCAAATGAGGCATTTCGCCGAGTGTATAATTTATCATTTTTTTCTCCTAAAAACATCTTTGGCACAAATATAATATTTTTTGTCACATTTGTCAAGGTAAAAATTGTTTTTTTTGACTATATTATGTGCTATATTAAAGGGCGTGCCAAAAAACAACCTTTAATACAGGAGAAAACTATATTATGGAAAAAGTCAGAATTGGTTTGTGGGGTGTCGGTCGTGCCGGATGGACGATGCATCGTAAAGAAGTGGCCCGTTTCCCGGAAATGCTGGAAATCGTCGGCTGCTGTGACCTCATCCCGGAACGTATGGAAAAATTCTGCGAAGAGGTCCCCGGATGCAAAGCTTATCCCAATATCGACGATATGCTGGCCGCTGATGACATCGATGTGATCTCCATTGCCACCCGTTCTCCCGATCATGTCGAACACGCTATCAAAGCTCTGGAAAGCGGCAAGTTTGTTTTCGCCGAAAAGCCCATCGGCATCAACTACAACGAAGTTTTGAAACTCAAAGCCGCCGCCGAAGCGCATCCCGGCAAACTCATGTGCCGTCAGAACCGCCGTTTTGAATCGGCTTTCCAGCATATTACTGAAATCATCGCCACCGGTAAATTGGGCGATATCTACTTTATCAAGTTGAACCGTCACAGCTTCCAGCGTCGTTTTGACTGGCAGTCGCTCCGCCGTTTCGGCGGCGGTCAGCTCAACAACTGGGGCCCGCACCTGATCGATCATGCTCTGCAGTTCATCAAGGCTCCTCTGAAATCGGTCTGGGCCGATCTGCGTACGGTCAATGCTTCCGGCGATGCCGAAGACCACGTCAAGGCGATCCTGACCGGCGAAAACGGCATCGTTGTCGATATCGAAATTTCCGGCGGTACTGCACTCCCCTGTCCGGTCTATGCCGTCTACGGTAACAAAGGAGCTCTCATCGCCCAGACTGAAAAAGAGTTCAAACTCAAATATCTCGATGTCGAAAAATGCACCCCGAAATCGGAGGCCAGTGCCGAAACTCCCGCCTGGGATGCCGGTTTTGCCAGTGTCAAGGGCATGGAGTGGATCGAAGAGACCATCGAATGCAATCCTGCTTCCGGATTGCACATGAACGATATTTACAAGTTCGTTTACAGCACCGTGCGTGAAGGCAAAGAGTTCCCCATCAAGAATGAGGAAGCTTTTGAAGTCGCCCGGGTGACCGAACTTATCCGTAAAGCAGCCGGTCAGGAATAAGCAATTTTTGAGTTTCCGGAAACAGAAAAAAAGTTCTGTTTCCGGAATGTTCTGCCCAGCTGCGTTTATTGAGAAGTTTTACAGAAACTTGAATATAAAGCAGAAAGGGCAGAATATGTCTGACTACGGTCAACAACTGTGTTCGCATGGACTGTTGAAAAAACAGTTCTCTCAAGGGGCAGGAAAGGGAAAAAATTTCTATTTCTCTGCCGGATACCAATTCACCTTAATCGAACTTCTGGTGGTGATCGCAATTATTGCGATACTGGCGGCAATGTTGCTCCCGGCTCTGCAGCAGGCCCGAGCCCGGGCCCGGGCAACGTCGTGTGCGAATCAACTCAAACAGATCGGAGCCTCCGGTTCGCAGTATACCGACGATAACAATGGCACGATCATACCGGCACGTCTGGCGAAAACTCTTTTCACTCCCAATACGACGACGGAACGTTACTGGAGTAAATTGCTCTATGATGCAAAATACAATACCGACAACAAGATATTGTTTTGTCCGGATGTTGATACCGTGTATTCATATTCGCAGGTGGATTCCGCTGATTCGGCCAATGGCAAGCCCAATGCTGACACCGGATACCGTTACACTACTTACGGGATGAATTTTTATCTGGGTGATGTTTTGAATGGTCACTACTATTTTTTCAAGCGGGGTTCGCTGCGCCGTCCGGCAACCAAGGTGTGGTTCGCTGATGCCCGTCAGATCAACAATAATGAGTGGCGCGGTGCCGGGGCGATCGATGCCAATCAGTATAACATTGCTCCCCGGCATGGTACAAAAGGTAAATTGATCTATACGGTTCATGACAAAAATTATGATGCCTATGCAGTTGCCGGAAATTCCAATGCCAATATCTGTTTTGTGGACGGGCACGTTTCGCCGCTGACCGGGTTGGAATTGTCGCAGTTTACCGATTCGACGATCCGCCAAAAATATATGAGTGCTAACCAGTGAGGTTTATGATGAAAAGTGTTGTATTATCAGTTCTGATGTTTACGGCATCGCTGCTTGGAGCGGTGGAGTTTGACTTGACCGGGCTGCCGGTGCGCAGCTGGTATCTGGGAAAATTCAAACAGTCCAAGTTTGTCAAGGCCCGGGGATTTGTGGTCAACAAGGGCGAATATGGTTCACTTGCCATGCCCAAATGCACCATCGACGCTGCCAAATACGGTACGCTCAAGGTGAAATTCAGCGGCAAGGCGTGGAAAAGCGGCAAGCTCTATTTCAGTACCGGCGGCAAATTTTTTGAAGCGGCTTCGGTGCGGGGCAGAATGGAAGACGGAATGATGGTCTTCAATCTGCATACCAACCGCCATTGGAAAGGAACGATCATTTCCTTCCGTTTGGATATTTTGCCGCAGGACGAGAGTGAAGTCGTCATTACCGGAATGAAATTTTATCCGGCAGACAACTCCATTTCGATATACAAGGGTAAAGCCTCCGGGAAAATTTCTGCAGAATTGCTGCTTCCCGGTGTCGGCTGGGCGTGGCGCAGTGATCTTACTGCGTCATCTCAGGCGCAATGCGAATATCTGGATATATACGGCCGGTCGTTGAAGCTGGAGAAGTTGAGTTTCTCAGGCGGGATAAGTTCCGGAACAAAAAGTGTTCCGGAACGAACTGCAAAGATGCGGATCGATTTTGGCAAAGCAGATGCCGGAATCATCCGCATTTTTCAATTGAGACCGGAAAAAGTGGTCAAAGAATGCCGTAAATATCAGGTGAAATTGAATAAATTCCCCTCCGTCAGCACTCCGGATTCAGTCATTGAGGGGGCGGTTGAATTTTCCGAACCGGTAAAAAAGGCCCGTTTCCAATTGGCCTTGAATTGCGGCAAGCGCAATATTGTCATCGCTGACCAGATCATTGACGGCAAAAGTGCAGTTTTACCCAAACTTACTCTGAAATATCTGACTCCGGGCGTTTACGACCTTGTCGCTAAAGTCGATGGTGCGGTGGTCAACTCCGGAAATTTAAAACTGGAACACCGCAATGCGCAAAAAAGTTTTGTGTTGCCGGAGGTGAAAATCGACCGTTCCGGTTTCCGGCCCCGGTATGTCATCAACGGAGAAGTCATCAACTCCATGGAGTATTTGAGCAGCGATCCGCCGTTGAATTTTGACCACATCAAATATGTTGATCAGGCGGCGCAGGCGGTCCCGGTGCTGGCCTACCGGTTGATTTTCCGCTTCGGTCCGGATGGCAAAGTTGATTACAGCGAATTGGACAGTGCCATTATGAGTTTGCTCTTGCGTCACCCGGAAAAGGCATTTTTTGTACACGTTTCGGTGACCGATCCACTTGCCGGATACCGCCGGAATCATCCGCAGGAGGGAATCCGGGATGAGCGGGGAAATTTCTATATCAAAAATTACCGGGACAAAGAGGAAGCGACCAGCTCCATGGCTTCGGAACATTGGCAGAGTTTCTGTCATCTGATGTTGAAAAATTTTGTTGACTATTTGAAGCAGGTTCCCTATGGTCAGCGGCTGCTCGGTGTGATGCCCTGTTCCGGAATCACCTGGGAGTGGCTGCATTGGGGTTCCGCCCGGGGCGTGATGGTGGATTACAGCGAACACTACCGCAAATATTATATCGGATTTTTGCGTAAGCGTTACCATAACAATATCAGCGCATTGAATCAGGCGTGGCAAAGTAAATACCATGATTTTACGGAGATCCGGATCCCCACTTCGGCCCGCCGTCGTGCCAGAGGGCAGGGCAATCTGCGTTTGCCGGAGCAATTCCAAGCCGAAATCGACCATATCGACAGCGTTTCGGAATTGATTTCAAATTTGACCATCGACTTGTGCAAAACGGTAAAAGCTGCTTCCGGCAACCGGATTTTGAGCGGAACATATTACGGATACACCAATTATCTGCTCGCCGGAGCCCGTTCCCACGATTGCGGACACAACGGTTTGGAAAATTTGTTGAAATCCTCCGCAGTGGATATTCTGATGGCACCGTCACGGTATGCCGGGCGCGGACTGGGCGGCGGCGGTGGTTTCATGCACCCGGAATCATCCGCAGAGCTGCATAAAAAACTTCTCATTTCCGAATGTGATGTCCGGACTCCTGCTGCCGCCAGCAATCTTGGCAAAACAGCCACCCTTGCGGCGACCCGGGCGGTCGTTGAACGGGAATATGCTGCGCAGATTGCCGGAAATGCGGTCATGCGTTATTTCGATTTCAGTCACGGCTGGGTGACGGATGATAAACGCATTTTTGATGTTTTGAAAAAGAGTGCATCTTTCGATGGGAAAATTTCTCAAGATGCTGCTGTGGATTTCCGGCGTTTCGGAGCCGGGGTGTTCACCTCGGCGGCAACTGCAGCACGGATCCACCGGGAGAGCAAATTGAATCTCTGGCTGGTCGAAAACAGTTATCAGGAGTTGATTCGTTCCGGAGCATCGTTCAATATGTATGCTTCAGAGGATTTTTCCAAAATAGCTCCGGAACACAAGTTGTTGATTTTTCTCAATACGCTCATGTTTGACGAGAATATGAAAAAGAGTATTCTCAAAGAGGCTGCCCAAAAGGACAAGGTGATCTTTTTTCACAGCGGTTGCGGCATGATCGGTAATAAGGGCATCGATACCGTCTTTATGGAAAAGTTGTTCGGCAGTAAATTTGCAATTGACTATCAGGATAAAGTCCACACGGTAACTTTTACCGCCGCCGGAGAAAAATTTCTGGGAATCCCTGCCGGGAAAAAGTTCATTTTGCCCCAAGAGCTCGCCCCGGTGTTTTTCCCGGAAAAGGCTGACGAAGTTCTGGCTTACACCGGGGATGGCAAAATCGCTCTGGCGTTGAAAAAGAGTTCGGGCGCCGCTTTGATCTGGTCGGCATTGCCCCGGCTTGATGCGGATATGATTTCCGGCATGGCCAAGCGGGCAGGGCTGCCGACCATCGATTGTGTGCCCCGGGTGCCGGTGTGGTTCAACCGGGGCGTGCTGGCGATCCACAGCGCAAAAAATTCAGAGGTCAGCATTGACTTCAGCAAATATGGCTGGCAATTGAAAAATTGGGAAAACGGCAAATGTTATTCCGGAAAAGTGAATTTGAAACTCGTTCCGGAGACGACACTGCTGTTTAAATTGTCCGGCTGCAGATAAGATTGGGCAGGGGAATGGAGAATAAACTGTTTTTTTATGATTTCGGAAAGGCGGCATTCGGCCGTTTGAGTGTTGAAATTGCCGGTGTTCCCGGAACCGAGGTAGAAATTGCGATCGGCGAAAATGCTCTTGCGGGCAGAGTAAACCGCACCCCCGGCGGCTTCTGCTGTTTCAAATCGGCGAAACTCATCTTGGATTCGCCGCGGAACATTTATAAATTTGAAATTCCCAAACACCGGGTCCCCAAGTATACGGTGTTCACGGTTATGCCGCCGGATGATGAAGAAGTGGCTCCATTCCGTTATGCGGAGGTCGTCGGAGATTGTGAAGTGATCCGCTTTATCCGGCAGGAGGTTTTTCCGGAATGGGACGAAACAGCGGCTCATTTTGAATCTTCTGATTGCGATTTGAACCGGATTTGGGAATTTTGCAAATATTCCATGAAAGCTACCGCCGCTTTCGGTGTCTTTATCGACGGAGAGCGGGAACGCTGCCCCTATGAGGGAGATGCTTACATCAATCAGCTCGGCTGGTTCTGCTGTTCCCGTGATGGCGCGATCCCCCGCCGGACGATCGAATTGTTCAAAGAGCATCGCACCTGGCCGATCGAATGGAGTTTGCTGATGCCGCAGATAGTTCGGGATTATGTGCTGTATTCCGGAGACGAAGCGTATCTTGAAACGGTTCTGCCGGAATTAAAGAGCCGTCTGCTGGATGAGCTTGAAAATTCGGATGGATTGATCGGCGGCAATGATTTTTACCGGGAGTTGATCGATTGGCCCATGAATGAACGGGATGGTTACGAAAGTCCCGGAGTGAGTCTGGTGCCCAACTGTATGCGTTATTCGGCATTGATGTGTATGGCTGAATTGACCGGAGATCGCCGTTACACCGCCAAGGCGGAAAATTTGCAGTCGCAGATATTGCAGAAAATGTTTGTCAATGGAAAATTTGTCGATTCTCCGGGAAGTCCGCACACTGCCCAACATTCGCTCTTTTTCCCGGTGGCAACCGGAGTAGTTGCCCCGGATGCGGTTCCGGAACTGGGCAAACTTGATATCCGATGCAGCGTTTATGCTGTACAGTTTCTGCTGGATGCCCTCTATATGGGCAAGTACGGGCAGCAGGCTTTGGAGCTGATGCGCAGCAGGGGTCTGCGCAGCTGGCTGCACATGATCGATGATCTGGGTGCAACGATCGCATTGGAGGCATGGGATGCTTCATTGAAGCCCAATTTGGATTGGAACCACGCCTGGGGAGCGGCTCCGGCTAATATCATTCCCCGGCGTTTGTGCGGTATCCGTCCTCTGAAACCGGGATTCCGGGAGTTTATTTTTGATCCGCAGCCGGGAGATTTGAAATTTTTCAAATCGCTCCATCCGACACCGGAGGGCAGCATCGAAGTCGAATATGATTCCGGAAAATTTTCGGTAAAAATGCCCGGAAATTGCTGTGCAGTTTACCGCAACCGTATTTATGACGGAACCTTTTCCGGAACTTTGAACGCCGATTGAATCAGAATCCGAATTCCGGATCTGAAAGTGACAGTGCTCCCATTCCTTTGGGGGCATGGACAATGAATCCGAATTCCCCTCCGGGGTTGGCGATGTCGATGGGAAGTTCCTGATTGCCCGAAATATCGAGTGTTTGGATGATTTTTCCGTGATTTACCAGCTCAACTCTGGTTTCTCCGGCATCGGCCGCAGATAAGGTGGCTTGAAAATTCCGGTAGAGATCGCCGGGGATTGCGTACAGCAGCCGGGCTTCGAGATTGATCCCGAAACTGATGATATTTTCATTTTCCTGATAACGCCGGAGCTGGAATCCGCCGCCGCCGCCGAAGGGATAGTAAAACGGTGCAAAATCGGTCAGTTTCCGTCGGGCAGTGGAGGCGGCCGCCGATTTCGCAAGCGCATTGATCGTGGCGATGGTGTCGGCTGCAAGCTGCACTGCGGAGAGGAACATGATCCGGTGATTTTCCAGGAGGCTCTGTTTGCTTTTTCCGTAGATGTAATCTGCCGCTGTATCAAACAATGCCTGCCGGGAAATCGCCACTGCATCACAGTAACGGCGGTAAAGCAGGGCCGGGAATTCGGCCGGGCAGCCGGTGAAAATATGCGGAGTGACCGTGAGTTCCCATAATGATTCATCCAGCGGAATCGAGCAGATATATCTGGCAAAGTCGGTTCCGGAAAGACGATCAAGGATGTATATGTCGGTTCCGTCCGGCCCCTCCAGTGCATGGATGCCGAAGGCATTGTCTTCAAGGTAGTGGAGCAGACAGCCGAGGAATTTGTCGGCTTCGTCTGCGGCATTTTTTTTAAGATTATCGAGGATGTTTGTGAGGTAAAATGCAAATCCGGCTTCGCTGAAAATCTGATTGCGGTTGGTCGTGGTGTCTACCATAAAGGTCCCCCGCTCCGGAGAGTGGTTCCAGTAACGGTAAAACTGATCGACCGGAGTGTGCGGAGGATAATGAAATTCCAGATCATCCATGATGAACATATAAGGTTTCACCTCCTGATAACGGCGGTGATAATCATCCGGGAAACTGCTGTAATCGTCAATAAGCTGCTGATGACCGGAAATTCCTGCACTCCGCAATGCCTGGCGGGTGATGATTTGATGATGAATTCTTGCCGGCATGAAATACCTCCCTCGCTCCGGAATTTACATAAAACTTGCAAAATATAGTTCTTTTTTACTTGAAATGCAATACTTTTCCGGCAGTAAAGTTATTTTTTATCATCAAAAAATTGTTTGCTCTTGCATTTTTGCAACTCTACTGTTATATTAAAGTGTTTACGCACAATTATTATTACTTAATTATACAGGTGTTTGTTATGGGAAAAGTAGTTAAGCTCGGTATGATCGGTCTCGGGGCCCGTGCCGAAACATTGTTGGCAACTCTTGATGCATTGCGTTCGCAGGATATTGAGGTTACTGCGATTTGCGACGTTCTGCCGTCACGGATCGAACGGATCCTCGAAATTCAGGCTTCCAGAAATGCTCCGAAACCTGCTGCTTACACCGATTACCGGGATCTGATCGCTTCCGACGATGTCGATGCGGTGCTGGTTCCCACTTCCTGGAATTCCCACCTCAAAATCGCTGAAGATGCGATGGCAAAAGGCAAGTATGTCGGTATCGAAGTCGGCGGAGCTTCCAGTGTCGATGAATTGTGGCATTTGGTTCATGCCGCCGAGTCCACCGGTGTTTCCTGCATGATGCTGGAAAACTGCTGCTACGGCCGTAACGAATTGATGGCACTCAATTTTGTGCGTAAAGGAATGTTCGGTGAATTGATCCACTGCTCCTGCGGTTATGAGCACGATTTGAGCGAAATGGCCCGTATGGACAACCGGGTCGAACGGGAAGCTCACAACTACCGCCGGTGCGGTGATCTTTATCCGACCCACGGAATCGGTCCTATCGCCAAGATCCTCCGGATCAACCGGGGCAACCGTTTTGTTTCTCTGACCAGTACCGCCAGTAAAGGCCGGGGCTTCATGCTGGAAGCCGAACGCTGCGGACGTGGCCAGGTCTTCTACAATCAGGGCGATATCGTGACCACTGTTATCAAGTGTGCCAACGGCGAAACCATCACTATGACCCACGGCGTTTCGCTGCCCCGTCCCTATTCCCGGGACTGCCGGGTTCAGGGAACCAAAGGTATCTGGCTTGAAGATGCCAAGGGTATCTACATTGAGGGCATCAGTCCGAAATTTGAAAAATTGGATGTTGCCGGCAATCCCTACACCACCCATCAGTGGACTCCCATTGCCGATATGTATGAAGAATATGACCACCCGATCTGGAAAAAATTCCGTGATGATATCATCGGCGGTCACGGCGGTATGGATGCGCTGACTTTGCAGGCATTCTGCGAAGCTGTCCGCAACCACAGCACTCCGCCGATCGACGTTTATGACTGTGCGGCATGGATGTGTCTGACCTGTCTTTCCGAGCAGTCGATCGCCTGCGGCAGTATGCCGGTTCCGATTCCGGATTTCACCAACGGCAAGTGGATCTATGAAGACGTAGTCACCACCGGCAAGTGGTCTCTGGACGAGGTTTACGAATAATTTTTAAGTTTTTAAAATCACAGGGAAGGTTGAATCATGCGTATTTTTGCTGTATTGAGCGTACTTGTATTTGCTTTGAGTGTCAAAGCGGCTGATATGAAAAAATTTCCGTATATTGCCGGTTATACCGATGTGCAGATCATGTCGGTGGAGCACCGCGGTATTCAGATTATGCACAGCAGCGGAATGTGTTTTCTCAACCCGGCCGATCTCAGCGATGCGGACAAAAAGAATCTGGAAGAGGAGTTGAAGCTTCTTGAACTCCGCAAAGCTGAATACCAGAAATTCCTTGCCGCCCAGAAAAAACAGCAGGCTGACAGCGCAAAAAAAGCTAAACTTGACCGTGCTGCTCAGACCAAGGCTCAAGTCAACGAGATCAATGCTCTTATCAAAGAGTTTCAGGCCGCCAAGCCCGCCCCCAAAGGCAAAAAGGGAGCTCCCCATACGGTCTATGATATTCTCCGGGCTCTGGAGAAAAAATTCGGTGTCGAAAAAAACCGCAACATGGGATTGCGGGGCCGGGTCCGGGCGATCGAGGGCCACATCGAACGCAATTATCCGCTCGCGGCCAACCGGAAAAATCTGATCCGGTTGATCGGTACCAAGCGTACCGAGGTCGAGAAAAAACTGCAGGCGGAAGCCAAAAAACGAGCCGCTGCTGCCAAGGCTAAAGCCGAAGCGGAAGCAGCCAAAAAGAAATAAGCAACCGGTTTTACAATCGTGCCTCTGCTTATGCAGGGGCATTTTTTTATATTCAGTTGGACAGGAGTACTATGAAAAAATATGATGTTTTGAATTATGCAAATCCATTCTGGGGTAATGCCGGAACTGCTTCTCCCGCCGCAGAAGGTATGGCACGCAATTGGAATTGGCTGAAAGCTCAGACCGGAAACACTCATCCGGGAGTACTGCTTCCTTTCGGCTGGGTTTCAGTAGTGCCCTTTTCCGGAGCGTATTCCTCCGGATATGGTATCAACGGTGTCTCCAGCTGCGGCCCGGCTCCGGTGGCATTGGAGCGCAAATATGCCCGGGGATTTTCCCATTTTCATACCAGCGGAGTGGGATATATCGGTTACTTTTACAACTATTTTCTGCTGACTCCGGCTGCTGAAGGGAAGTGCACAAAAGAGCGTTCCCGTTTGGACAATGAATCTGCTCATCCGGGATATTATTCCGGCAGATTGAGCGATTATGGTGTCGATTTTGAGCTTACTGCCGGTAAGTATGCCGCATTTCACCGTTGCCGCTTTACCGGTGCAGATTCCGGTAAAGTTACGCTGGATGTGGAACTGCTTGGTCTGGATCGCGATATCGTCGGAGCTCGCAAAAAGGAGCATATCGAACAATTTGAGATCAGCGGTTCCGGAGAAAACTCCTGGCATGGTTCAGTTTTTGGCAACGGCGTGCGGATATACTTCGCTGCCGCTTTTGCCGGAGAGATTGTTTCGGCAAATGTTGAAGGCGGAAAAATTGAGCTCTCCGTCAATGGTGAAACAGTCGATTCAGTGATCGCATTTTCCATGGTCGATACTGCGGAAGCTGATTTGCGCCTTGCGGAGGCGGTAGCGGTCGGATTTGATGCCGCCCGGGAATATGCCGAAAAGCAATGGCAGGATGCATTGAATACCATTCAGGCCGATTTCGCCTCTGATTCAGAAGCGAAAATCTTTTACAGTGCGTTGTATCATTCATTGGTGAAGCCGGTGGATACCGGTCATAAGTTTATCGATTTTCAAACCATGTGGGACATCTACCGCTCCCAGCTGCCGATGGTGCTGTCACTCTGCCCGGAAACCGGAACGAAACTGCTTGATTCCATGATGAGCACCATTGAAGAGTTCGGATTTTTCCCCAACGGTTATCTGATGACCGATGATTATCATCATGATGATAATCAGGCGACCGCATTGGTCGTTTACACCTTGTGCGATGGCTTCAACCGTGGGCTGATCACCGATTATGCCCGGCTGAAAAATGCACTGAAAATCGAATTCGGTCACGCCGATATTTCCGGAAGATCTCCGACGCACCGGCTTGACCTCGCCGGTGCTTACCGGGCGGCAGCTGAAGTAGCCGGAAAGAATGATGACGCCGGATATGCTTCGGAACTGCTGGAAGCCAGCAAAATCTGGCGTACTGCCTACGATGCTGAAACCGGATTGCTTATTGCTGATGCGGTTTATTATGAGGGAACCCATTGGAACTATTCGTTCCGGCCCCATACTCAGATGGCTGAACGTATTGCTCTTGCGGGCGGCGTGGAAAAATTCACCGCTCTGCTGGATAAATTTTTCGGGGCAGATTGCCCGCCGGAAACTTCTCCTGCTGAACGGGTGATGATTCCGAACCGCTTCGAAGGCATGAACAATGAATCCGATATGGAAACCCCGTATTGCTATTTGTGGGCCGGTCGCCGGGATCGCCTTGCCGAAGTGTGCGATCTGGTGCGCCGCTGCCGTTTCTGCGAAGGCGATGGCGGCTGTCCGGGCAACAATGATTCCGGCGGGTTGAGTTCATGGTATGTCTGGTGCGTTCTGGGAATCTATCCCTGCACCGGAAGTGATTATTACCTGCTGGGCTCTCCGTCGGTGCGTACGGCGGCAATCAAGTTTGCCGGCGGAACTTTGCAGATCGAAGCCGAAAAAGAGAGTGAAAACTCCATCTATCCGGTTTCCTACGAGTTCAATGGTAAAACTTTTGCTGAACCGTGGATCAAGTTGTCTGATCTGGAACAGGGTGGCGTTTTGAAGTTCCATCTCGCAGATCGACCGGCAAGCTCTGTTGCTCCCGACTGGCTTTGACCGGAGTGGAGGGGAGTCGGCATACCGATTCCAGCTCTCATAAATTCAGCTGATTCCATTAAGATTCAATATGTTATACTTTTTTATCGGTGGGATGAAAACTTCTGTAAAAAATTATTTGCACAACATTATTTATGGTGCTATATTATATAGTAAAATCGTTTTTTTAATTAAGGAGTTGTGGTTATGCTGAATTTCGATCGTTCCGCCAATTGGCGGGTAAAGCACAGCTTTACCCTAATAGAGCTTCTCGTTGTAATTGCAATTATTGCCATTCTTGCGGCGATGCTGCTGCCGGCTCTGCAGCAGGCGCGCAATCGGGGACGGATGGGCAGTTGTGCCAGCAATTTGAAACAGTGCGGGCAGCAGATCACGCTTTACCGCGGAGATTACAATAATATGCCACTTGACTGCAACAAAGTCGGCAGCAGTTTGAAAGCCGATGTGCATTTTATTTTGCAGAAGCTTTACGGTTCTCACCGCACTCTGCCCAAAGGTACGAACTGGGACGCCAATCAGAACCGCATGATCATGACCAATACTCCCTGGGTATGCCCGGATATGACCGAAAATCCGGCTTCCAGCAGTATGTATTCTCCAAGTTATGTCAAGGCAACCATGGCTTTTGTGGAAATGGTACATCAGAATCTTACTGAACTGAAATATTCCCAATATGGCGGTTTTCCCCGTTATTATGTTGAAAAATGCCGTAAACCTGCCCGTCAGTTGTTTTTGGCTGATGATAATCTCCGGCAATCCGAAATTCTTGAATACACCCGTTTTGTGTATGGATCAGATGATTGTACAGTTTCTTTCCGCCATCCGGTGTATAACGCCAATTGCCTGATGGGTGACGGTCACGTGGAAGCTTATAACCGACGCGGAGATGCCAATGAATATTATTATGCTCCCAATACAGCGGCACATTACAAGAATTTTCCGGAATACATGAAGATCGCCGGAAAAAAATAAACTGGAAGCGTTAATCGTATCATTTTGTTTCAAATGGAGTATTGAATGGATTTTAAAACGGTATATTCCGCCAATTGGCGGGTAAAGCGTTCACGCTTTACCCTAATAGAGCTTCTCGTTGTAATTGCAATTATTGCCATCCTTGCGGCGTTGCTGTTGCCGGCACTTCAGCAGGCACGCCGCCGGGGGCAGGCAACCGGTTGTTTGAGTAATATGAGACAGCTTTATGTGCCGTGGATGGATTATCAGTCTGAAAATGATGAGTATATTCTCGGATTATGGCAGAATGGCCCCAATTATCAGGGTACAGCTTCTATGCGCTGGTATGATTGGATGCTTGATCGCAAAAAGGTCGCTTATACTAAAGGGAAGGGAATGTATTATGGCGCCGTGCAATCTAATGTATGGCAGATCCCGTTGTTGAAATGTCCGTCAAATACTTATGCCTACGGGTTTTACGGCAGTAATCGCCGGGTGATCTTAAGTTATGCATACAATTGGTATATGGGAACATTCAATTTGACCGGAACTAAATTTACCACCAGTTTGGACTATTGGCGCAAAAGCAGTCAGCGCAATCCTTACATCAAGGACACTGTGTTGTGGAGTGAAAAGTGGAAAAACGGCAAAAAATACACTACCGCTGATTCATGGCTTTTTGCAATGAAAAATAATGTCAACCAATCGATTTTTAATGATAAGGCTCATCCCGGCGGTGCCAATCAGGTTTTTGCCGATGGCAGAGCTGAAACTCGTAATTATGTAATTCAATACAAAAAGGCCTTGTTTGTCTGGCAGGCTCCGACTGCAGACAAGTTGTATCAGGTCACTCAAAATTCGACTGAACAGTAAAATCAGGAATATGTAAAATGGCGATTAAATTTTTGCTTGCCGCAGTAATTGTCTCCTGCTGGATGATTCCGGCATTCGCCGCTTTCCGGGTGGTTCCCCGGCAACGCTATCGTGCTGAATTTGAAATCCGCGCAACTGAAAATATCTATCCGGAGGATTTCCGTCATCAGGGCGTGAAATTGGAATATCCCGGTTTGCATCTTCAATTCACCGACAGCAAAGGCCGGAAACTCACCCGGCTTGGACGCGGTGATTTTTTCAATGTTCACAGCGATAAGTTTGTCCCGGGGGCGATCGAATTCTACGCCGGTGAAGGGGTCAAATATGTGAAACCGGTGCTCAGAAATGCCGAGTTCCGCAACTTCAAAATCGTTCCGGTGCCGCCGAAAGAGAATCTGGCGATCACTCTGGATAGCCGGGTTTCCGGTCAGATCCGTGACTATTTTATCACTCCGGGAGCACCGGGTAAAGCGATTTTCGATGTCTGCAACGGCAAAATTTACGGCGATCTCATGCCTATTACCGGCGGCAAGCGTTACAAATTGACCATTATCGGTTACGGTGGTTACCGTTCTATGGTAGTGGGACTGGAATTTTACACTCACGACCGGGGCGGCAAGAGTTCTACAGTTCGTGCCAGCCGTTCCCAGATCCGTGTCGGCGGACGCCAGCAGAAATTGGATTACACTTTCCTCGCTCCGGAAAAGGCTCGCTGGCTCCGGGTCACCATGATGTGGGGATTTGTTCAGGATTATCAAGTTAGATTGGCCAAATAAACTTTTTGAAAAATATAAGGAGGATAAAATGAAACATTTACTGTGCGCAGTGATGTTCGGTTGTGCGTTGGTGTTGAGCGCGGCATCCGTCAAAGTCGCAAATGGCGGCAAAGCAGTTTCCGCCATCGTCATCGGTAAGGATGCCAACCGTACCGTGAAATATGCCGCAGGTGAGCTGCAGAACTATTTCCGTTTGATCACGACCTGCAAGGTTCCCATTGTCGAACTTATGCCTGGCGGTAAAAACACCACCTTTGTTTTGGGAACGGTCGATTCTCCGTTGGTTGAAAAATTTATCGGCAAAGACAAGAATGCCGCTAAACTCAAGTTCGACGGTTACGCCGTCTTTGCCAAGGGAAACACCGTCGTCATCTACTCCAAAACTCCGCGCGGCGTGCTTAACGGTGTTCACCGTTTCATGATGAAGCACACCGATTTCATCTGGGTTCGCCCGCTTGGCGGTCAGGCGATTTATTCCGAGAACAAGAATCTGGCACTTCAGGTCAGCAGTTATCTGGACAACCCGGTTTTCCGGATCCGTTCCTGGAGCGCAAATTCGTGGAGTGAAGAGTTTGAAACCTATGTTTCCCGTCTTTGCAACAACCACGCCCGCTATCCGAATAAAAAGCGTATTAATCAGCAGCTGGATCAGGGATTTCTGTTGGAATTCGGTCAGGGGCACAACCTTACCAGAATCTGGCTGCCGCTCAAGAAATACGGAAAAACCAACCCCGAATTTTATATGCTCAACAACGGCGAACGCCGTACCGAGGGTCGGGTTCAGCTTTGCTATACCAATCGTAAAATGTGGGATGTTTTCGTCCGGGAGTCGCTTGATATCATTTCCAAACTTCCGAAACATTATCAGCGTGTCAATATGCTGATCGAAGACACTCCGTCCGTTTGCGACTGCGATGAATGCCGTAAGCCGATCATCCTGCCGGATGGAAAAAAATTGGAAGTCACCGACTCGGCATTCCGTTCCACCCAGTTCTATATCTTCATGAACCATGTGGCTGAAAAAGTTTATGAAAAGTATCCTGAACTTGAAATCAAAGTTTACGGCTACTTCTTTACCGCCATTCCTCCCAAGGTCAAGATCTTCAAAAATATCGTGGTGAGTTTCTGCCCCTACGTCCGCAATGACAAGGAAACTCTTCACGGCAAGAGCAACGCCAAATGGCTCGACCGTACCAATGAATACGCCGCGATGAGTTCCAATGTCATCTGGCGTGAATATTATTACTGCGGTCAGAAGTTCCCCCGGGCCCAGGCTAATGTCATCGCCAAAGACTTGCGCTATATCAGCAGCCGCGGCATTATTATGGTGTTCCCGGAACTCTCCCCGATCGATCGTCCCGGTTTTCCGCGCAAAGGTACCGGAGAATTTACTGAAAATGACTTCTACACCATGGCCGGTCCCGAATTCTGGACGATAAACCAGCTCTATTGGAACCCCGCTCAGGATCCCGATGCTCTGCGTAACGAATATATCAAACGGGTCTGCCGCGAAGGAGCTCCCGGAGTTCAGAAATTCTTCAAGATCCTCCGTGACAGCTGGGTCAATGACCCCACTCCGGCAGCTTTCAACGATAACTTCAAGCGCGATATGGGATACTATGTCATTCGCAAGAAATTGGTCGAGCCCTGCCGCGTTGCACTTGCCGAAGCCGCTGCAACGGTCAAAGATCCCCGTTCCAAAGCGTGGATTGAAAAGTTGACCGGAATTTTTGAAAAATGGGTGAAAGCTGCGGATGTGAGCGTCAGTGCCCAGCAGGCTGTTCCCAAAGCGGAGATCAGAGAATTCCCCGGATTTGATTTCAACTCCGGTGTCTGGACCAAGGCTGCGCAGCTCTCCAAGTTCACCCGCATGGGCAAATCCGATGTGCTGGCAAGTGAACCTACTGATGTCAAACTCATCCACAACGGTGAAATCCTTTATCTCGGTTTCCGCTGTGAGATGCCGAAGAACAGCAAACTGGTCGGCAAGAGCCAGTTGACTCCGGAAAGTTTCCCCTCCGGCGACCATGCTGAAATTTTCATCGCCAACAAGGATGACGGTTACTATCATCTGGCGTTCAACTTCCACGGCAAAAAATATGATGCCATCGGGACCAGTCCCGAATGGGATACCAAATGGGATGTCAAGGCTCAGGTCGGTAAAGATGAGTGGCGTGCGGTGGTGGCAATTCCGCTCAAATCCGTCAAGTTGAGTATTGAGCAGGATAACCGCGTGAAAGCGACCTTCTACCGCTGCCGTACCGGTAACGGTAAACACAATTCCCATTCCTCTTGGACCGGCAGCCAGGTTCACTCCGTCAGTTCTTTCGGAGAACTGGTGTTTCTTCACGAATAATCTGGTGGCGGCGGCGTCTCGCGGGCAATCTCTTGGTAAGTCAAGTCGGAT
>JAZRNP010000220.1:0-5508 GCA_045648225.1 Victivallaceae bacterium
CGTATCACCAATATCTACGAAGGTACCACCCAGCTGCAGGTCGTTGCCGCTATCGGCGGTGTCATGCAGCGTGATGCTGACCAGCGTATGGCTGAGTTGTTCGCTCTCGAACTCCCGGCTGAACTCGCTGCTCTGCGGGAAAAACTCGCCGCAATGCACGCCAAACAGCTTGAAGCGGTCAAATTCGTTTCCGAAAAACGTACCGCCGACGGCGGCAAAGATGTCGCTTATCACGACCTCGTCGCCCGGGCTCTGGTCGAGATGGAGACGATGATCCTCGTTGGTTTGCTGCTGCTGCGTGATGGTGCCATTTGCGCCGAACGTGCCCCGATCGCTGAACGCTTTGTTCTCGATTCGGTGAGCGAATTTGAACGCCGTTATCTGGTTGTCACCTCCGGAGATGACAAGCTCATTGCCAATCACCGTGACATCATTGATTACTGATTTAAATTTGGAGAATTTATAATATGAATAACAGTTATCTTGCCCGTGCCCGTCAGCAGATCTCTGATCCGCAGGTGCTTTCGGTCGTTGCGGCCAGACGTGCCAAGCAGTTGGCCATGGGTGGTCGTCCGATGATCAAATGCGATTCCGAGAATCTGTTGGATATCGCATTGCTTGAGATCGCCGAAGGCCTGCTCTCCTATGAGTTCGCCGATGAAGCGACTGAAGAAATTGAAGAAACTGCTGCCGAAGAGGGTGAAACTGTCGCCGAATAAGTGATCTTTGTCAGATCAGATTTCTTTATAATAAAACACCGCCCCCGGCGGTGTTTTATTGTTTTCAGATGTTTTGCCGAAAGTAGAGACTATGAATAAATTCCGATTTGTTTTTTTGCTTGCCGCATTGCTTATCGGGTGCGGTTGTCAGAATTTCAGCACGAAACCGGAATCGAAGATCAACCGGGTCTTCTGCTGGGGCGTCGTTAAAAACGAAGCAGAAGCAGCCCGTTATGCCGCTGCCGGGGTGACCGATATCCGGGTTCGTACCAAACAGGAGCTGGCATGGGTGCAGAAGTATGGTATGACGCCATATTTCAATACAATCACTCCTGCTGGTCCCCATCCGCAGGTAATCTCTCCGGAAGAAAATGAATATCACCGCTATATCAACGGTTTGGATTTGCCGAAGTCAACTCCGAAAACTGACCGCAAAAAAATCATTGACCGGCGGAGACGGGAAAAAGAACACCGTTATGGTGGTGACCGGCTGAATTCGATCGACACGATAAATGTCGCTTCGTTGCCCTGTTTCGGTTGCGATACCGATTTTACTTATACCGGCAAAAAGATAGATTCGATTCTTGCCAAAGCGATACCGGGGGTAAAAGGGATCTATCTTGATTACTTCGGCTATGTCAACCACCGTGGATGTTACTGTAAAGGCTGTCTTGAGCGTTGTCAGGAATTTTTGAAAAAACGTCAGCTAGCAGATAATCCGGAAAACCGGGATCTCTTTTACCGGGAGCAGTTGGTCTCTTATTACAATCGTGCAGCGGATTATGTCAAGTCCCGCCGTCCGGATTTCAAAATCGTCGCTCATATTTATCCGGAATTTGAACCGGAACCGCTTTATGGTTATCTGACCCGGATCGATTATTGCGGTGAAACGGTGTCATGGTATTTTCAGTGGAGTCCGGAAAAGATTGCCCGGTGCACAAACGCCGTTATCGGCCGGAAAGAACTTTTCCCGGGCTGCAAAGGGATCCCGTTTATCGGTGTCAGCACCAATCCCCGCGGCAGTCTCGGATTCAAAACTCCGGAGGATGTGGAGCGTGAGCTTAAAATCATCTCTGAATCCGGAGCCGATTCGCTGATGGTTTGCAACGGAAATTCGATGATTGCTCCCGGATACTTTGAAGTGTTTGGAAAATATTGTTCCGGGCAACGGCATTGACCGGGAAAAAAACGGAAAATTTATTGAAAATTTTGGTTTGGAATTTGCAAAAGGAATGAAAGGACAGTATATTATACTAAATAGTTAGGAAAGTATAAAAATAAAATATTTCAACAGGAGTGTGTTTATTATGAATATAAATTGGAAAGGCTTTGCCGGTGTTGCGGTTGCGGCCGTGTTTGTGTGCGGATGTTACAATTACAAAGCTCCGGCAGTTTCGACCCTGCAGGATACCTATTCTGAACGTAAAAAAGATGCAGCAGATGATATTTTCAAAGATATCAAAGTCTTGACCCTGCTCGATGCCCAGCGGATCGCCATCCGCAATAACCCGACTTATATTGCCGCCTATCACGCCGTCGAAGCGGCCCGGATGCGTTACTATCAGGCCTGGGGAGCCTATTCTCCGACCCTGAAAGCATCTTATGAACTCTCCAGCGGTCACTCCTGGACGCGGGATGCTGAAACCTATCAGCATCGCCGGGATACCTTCGGCAACGGCTTTGGTGTTTCTGCCAATTTGCTGCTTTTTGACGGATTCTCCCGTTACTTCAGTCTCAAGTCTGCCAAGAGCAGTTTGAAATATCAGGAACTTATGGAAGAAGACGCCTGCCGGACGATGATGCTTTCCGTGGCTTACGCCTACAACACCGTTCTGCTGGCGATCGAACAGCGGCGCATTGCGATGGAAGACCGCAAATTCCAGTTGGATTCTCTGCAGAATACCCAGTACAAGTTTGAAGCCGGTGCCGCTCCTTTGAGCGATGTTCTCAACTTCGAAATTCTGGTGAACAATGCTGAAGTCAAAATGATCGATGCCGACTATTCCTATGATACTGCGCTTTATGCTCTTGCGGTGCTGATGGGATATCCGGATGGAACTCTGCCGGCTGATTTGAAATTTTCCGCAGATTATAAATCCTATTTCGCTGAACTTCCGGCGGTGGAAATCTATCTGGATGCCGCTCTGGCCAATCGCCCCGACCTCAAAGCATACCGGGAAAAACTCAATATCGCCAAATACAATGTCTACAAGGCATGGGGTGCATTCTCCCCGACTGTCAACGCTTATGCTGCGTACACCGCTGATTTGAACAATGTCGATAACGGTACTTTCCTCGGATCGACCTACAGCGAAGGTCATGTGCTGAGCTACGGCATCAATGTTGACTGGACTGTTTTCAATGGTGCCGTGCGTTACAACAAGCTGCGTGAAGCTCAGGCATCCATGGCCGCTGCCGATTTCGATGTCGCCGCCCAGTGGTTCCAGGTGGTCGATGAGGTGCGTACCGCTTATGCCAACTATATCCAGAATGTCAAAAAGACCAAACTCTATGGACGGGTCCGGGAGCTTTCCGCCAAACAGCGTGATCTGGTCGATGATGAATACCGTGCCGGTAATGCCGAGCTTACCCGTTTGAATGAAGCTCAGCGCGACCTGGTCAGTGCTGAAACCAGTCTCGCTTCAAGTTTTATCAATGTTCAGAATGCCAAGGCACTGCTGGATTCGGTCGTTGGCGGCAATACTGCTGAATATTATCTCAACGATGCCGACAAGAGCAAGCAGGAGCGTTTCCCCGGTCTCGGCAATCTGCCGGATGCAATCAAGACCGCTGAAAGCGAATCCGCAGCTCCTGCTGCCCCGGCCACCCCGGCTGCCCCGGCCGCAGCTCCGGCAAAAAAATCTGCCGCTCCGGTGATCCCGGCCAGCGCAAAGGCCGCTCCTGCTAAATAATTACGGCTTGAAGATGATTTTTAAAAAGAAGGGTAAGGCATACACTGTTTGTACCATCGGTGCTCCGGTGCTGCGGGAAATCGCAGCACCGGTTGCTGTCGTTGATGACTCGGTGCGGCAGTTGGCCGATGAAATGATCGGGGCTATGCGTTTTTTCAACGGCATCGGTCTGGCAGCTCCCCAGTATGGCAAATCTTTGCGTCTGGTTGTCATCGATGTGCCCGGTGGAAATGAAAGCGGTTCCCCCGGAGAAGCGTTGCTGCTGCCGAAAATGCCGTTGACTCTGATCAATCCCGAAATCGTATTTTCCTCCGCTGAATGTGATGAAAAGGATGAGGGGTGTCTTTCGGTTCCCGGACTTTATGCGCCGGTGTGCCGTCCTTCCCGTGTGGTGCTGCGCAGCCAGATCCTTGATGGTGATTTCATTGAGATCGAGTGCGGCGGTCTGCTTGCGCGTTGTATTCAGCATGAATTGGATCATCTGGACGGAAAACTTTTTACCGACCGGTTGAGTCCGCAGATTTCCCGGGCTGTCCGGGGGGATATCGACCGCCTGAAAAGAGTTGGCCAATCACAAAATTTTCGCAGGAAAAATTAAAACATGAATTTTGTTAAGTCATTTTTTGCTTCTTGCAAAGGCCCGTTATCTTTCGCTGAATTGCGCCGCCAACCCGGTTGGAAGGTGATTCTGCATTTGTTCCTGACCGTCCTGATAAGCTGCATTTTTGTCGGGATCGGTCGCTATTGTGCCCTGAAATATTTATGGTCACGTCCGGAGCAGCTGTTTATTGAGAGTTTCGGTTCCGGAGTGACGGTGAGCAGTTCCGGGATCCTTCCCGAAAAAGATGTGGATATCAGTCGGCGGCAGGAGCTGCCTTACGATGGTTTGCTGATCTATGTTTCTCCCAAAGGTGCAGAAAAGAGTTATCCGGATGAAACTCTGGAAAAACGTAACTTTATTCTGGTTTGGACTCCCGGACAGGTGGCGTTGGCTATCCGCAATCAGGAAAATAACCGCTGGACATTTGCCAGCTTTTCCGGCAACGCTGAAGCAATAATGAATCAGGCCGCTTCATCTGAAAAACTTAAAGAGAATATCAACCTGACCTACGCTCAAATGCGTAAGGAAATTGAAAAAATTGCCGCTCAACCGTTGTCCGCAGAATTTGCCAAGATTGAAAATCGTCAGTTCATATCTGCCGGAGATCTTTTCAAGGCAATGCGCGGGGGCATGGCGGCAATCAATGGCGGAGCATATTTCCGTTATGCGATGTTGCTGTTGTTCTTTGGTGCGTTGACCTATATGGCCGTCTTTTTTCTGCTGGAGCGTTTCCCCGGCAGTGAACGGCGGATCCCCGCCTGCGAAATGTGGAAGATCGTTCTCTATGCCGCTTGCCCGGTCGTAGCTGTGGTAAATGTGTTTCCCATGCTTCAGTTGCCCTTTGAATCTTTTTACGAAAAGATTTTTCTGGTCGGCTGGATCATCTACATCAATGTTATCAAACGGTTCCTGGAAAAAAATCCGGCTCTGTTGGAAAATCCGGAGGAGTAAATCATGATCAATGACGGAAATTTTTGTGCTCTCCCCAATTGGTATCAGGCTCTTGCGCCTTATACCTTTGATACCAAATTTGTGAAATTGCGAACCGATGCGATCTCAGCTTTGGCTGATTCAGCCAACTGCGGTTCCGAGATCGATATGAAATCGGATGTTTCCAAACAGGTTATCGAGGATCTGCGTCCGGTGATGAAACAATTCCCCGGCAACTGCTTTGTCAGCGTCGATCTTTGTGCCCCGACGGATACGGAGCGTTTTGCGGCCAAACGCGGTGCGGTCTACTCTCCGGAAAGTGCCTGGTATTACCTCTCTCACAGTG
>JAZRNP010000221.1:0-3208 GCA_045648225.1 Victivallaceae bacterium
GAAGAGGTTGAAAAGTTCATACCGCTTCATGCAGTGGACACCCCGACTAAAAAATTTGATCCCTGCGATGTCGCTCCGGAAGATCGCCGTATCGGTATGAAGTTCCTCTGGAACGGGGAAACACTGGAAAAGATTTCATTCAAATTTGATAACCCGACCGGATCTTCCCGGAATGTCACATTGCGTATCCGGAAAGATTTTTTTGATAATACTGATATCGCTGTCAGTTCAGCTCCGGTGAATCCCGGAATCTCAACTGCTGATTTCAAGTTTGATATCGCTTTGCCAGCCGGCAGCTATGCTTTGATTTTTGACGATGACGAAGCGTTGCAAATCGGAACCGCTTCAACTCATCTGCCCGGATTTGAACGGAAACTGGACGGCTGCTATTTGAATTACGATCATCCGGTTTGTGAGTTTTTCCCGCACCAGCAGCCTTACCGACCTGAAAATGTGGCAAACGATAACGGCAGAAGCATCGATGGTGCTCCTTCGCTGTGGATGGCTGAGCGTTCAAACGGCACTTTGACCTTGTCCTGGAATGCCCCGGTGAAAATTTCCGAGATCGATGTCACCTTTGATACCAATCTGGACCGGATCGATATTGACCGGATTGCACCGGAATGTGTCAAAGCATTTGCAATCAAAATCGATGGCAAAGAGGTTTTCCGTAAAGAGGATAACAGTCAGCGTTTTGTCCGATGCGTGCTTCCCGAGGCAGTCAACGCATCGCAGGTGACTTTGGAAATCTTTGCGGCCAATGGTGATTCCCCGGTCCGTGTCGTTGCTGTACGCTGTTTTTAACTCTGTTATTGTCCGGTTTTGAATTTATCAAATACCGGGCATTTGAGCAGATTGTGTCCGTACAGCAGAAAGCCGCTGTCGTTGGGATGGAGATAACCGTCTGCAAAAAATTCCGGAAGATGCGGAACCAGCGGCATTCCGTCAACCACTGCAACATTGTCCAGCTCAGAATAGAGATCGCGAAGGGTCGCAATTGCTGATTCCAGATTTCCGGATGGATGAATATCCATCATATCTTTTCTCCAGATCGGCAGCAGTGCGACAATCGGAACCTCTGGGTAATTCCGGGTGAGCGCAGCGAAAAATCCGGCTGCATTCGCTTTCAATGATTCGGCAGTTTCCCCCTTGCGCCAATCATTGGTTCCGTATGCAACGGTGATCAGATCCGGGCGAACCGGATCAGGAGCACTGCCAAAGGCAGGATTGAATATCTCTCCTCCGATTGCTTTGTTCAGTATTTCCGCATCCAGCGCATCTGCGAGCAAATTGGTGTAGGCGAATGAGGGGTATACTGCATCGTATCCCTGAGTGATACTGTCGCCGTAGCAGATGATCATGCGGCTTTTTTTGATTGGTTCGACGGTTGATGAACCGGTGAATTCAAGCGTTTTCAGCGTTGCTTTGGTCAGGCATGGAAAGTAGATCGCAACCCGGTTCAACTTGCCGTCGAGCGATACGGTAAAATCAAATTCCGGCTGTTCAATATAATTGTCTGTCCCCTCATGGGCAGAAAGAATTCCGTTGACCGAGATGTCAAAAAAAGCAAATTTACGGGAAGATCCCTCTGCAAAAGTTCCGGCAAGGCGAACTGCGGAGGCATCCGTGGCAAATTCTAATTTTACTCCGCTGGTGGCGGCTGCTTTCATCGCAAAATCCTGATTGTTTTTCAGGATATCTCTTTGTTCTGCCGTCATGCGGTGAAATTCGACAGCTCCATTGTTTTCAATTATTTCGGCAGTGCCGGAAATCAGTTTTTTTATGAGATTGATATCCGCTTTCATGATTCAATCAACCTTTATATTTTTACCATACGTCTCTTTTAAAAACAGCGAATTTGTTGCCGATACAGCTCCAAGTGCTGTCAACAGGATAAATACCGGGATGTAAGAATTTTTGCTGTAAATTTTTACTCCGTCTACGATTTGCGGCGGGAATAAGTCCAGCAAAGTTCCCGTCAGGCTTCCTACGATGGCGATGATAAGATAGGAAAAACAATTGCCGGCACTCAAACTGGTGCCGACCTGATTCGCCGGATTGGTCTCCTTTTGCATCGCCACCTGAATTGTAGCACAATTACCGGCAAAACTGAAAAGTATCCATGCCGCCGCTGAAAACGGCCATGCGGTAATGTCAAACAATACGGCACTCAACAGCATCAGACCTCCGGTCAGACAGCCGAATCCGCAAAAACGCATAAAGGGCAATCTCCGGTTTCCGGCGAGTTTGCTCAAAATGGCAAGGAAAAAGGCGTTGCAGCTGGAAATTATCATGGTGACAGACATGATGATACCGGCCAGATCGGAGGATATTCCGGTGAAGTCTTCCATGTATTTTTTACCGATGGTCATTTGCATCGAGTAAAATACTCCGAAACTGACTCCGGTTGTGAAGTAGAGATGCAAGTTGTGTTTCCTGCTCAGAATCGGTTTGAAGGTCGATAACTTCAACTTCACCTGCCGGTCAACCGGCGGGAGTTTGGAAACGAACACATTGATCACAAAGAGAATATAACATAACAGCGTTGCGATGCCGGTCACCAGCATACAGCGGGTGTAGCCGAAAAGTTTTACCAGTTTGACAAACGGTGCTCCGCTGACCACGCTGCCGGAATAACCGACGAGCATGATTATGCCCAGTACGACGGTGTATGATTCCGGGGTGATACGGAAGATCAGTTTCAGCATACTCAAATAGACTGAACTTGCCCCGAATCCGGTCAGAATCCGGCTCAGCAGCAGAATTTCTGCCGATGGTGCAAATGCCGACAGCACCGATCCCAGACAGAATATTGCTCCTCCGACAGCGATGACTCTCGCCCCGGAATAACGGTCTGCCAGAATTCCAACGGTCAATTGATTGATGCTGTACGCATACATGAAACCGGCTCCAAGTCCGGTTATGGAAGCTGCATCGCAGTTGAAAAGACCCTGCAATTCATTGAATACGCTGCCCGGTACCACCACTTTTTGCAGATTGGCAAAAAAGTACATGATGCTGACCAGAATCAGCAGCAGACAGCCCAGAAGAGTTTCACGTTTTTCAGCAGACATAATTCAATGGCGGAATCTTCCGCTGTTACGGCGGTTGCTGCTGCCGTGGAATTTTCCGTTACGCTGCGGACGGGTAGCGGATTCCCGTTCCGGCAGGTTGGGGGAGGCGACCGGTTCAGGGAGCTGCAGCATCT
>JAZRNP010000222.1:0-1778 GCA_045648225.1 Victivallaceae bacterium
AAACCCGGATGCCGGGAGCGTGACGATGCCATTTCCGATGCCCGGGCCGCATTTGACTGGGAACGACAGTTTGATCTGGCTCTGGATCCGGAATGGGCAAGAGAATTGCGTTTGCAGGCATTGAATGAAAGTTCCGCTCCGAATCAGCACGGTTCAGAATACTGTACCATGTGCGGACCGGATTTTTGTTCGGTGCGCCTGAGTGCCAGGTTGAAAAAGAGCTCTCAGCAGCTGTGATTATCAAAGAACTCCCGGATTATGGAACAGCCTCTTTCCAGTTGTTCTGTGTCCGGGGGGGATGAGATGGCTATACGCATGAAACTGTACGGCAAATGGCTTGCTGTAAAACGGTATGAACAATAGACACTGACATCCTGCTGCAGCAGTTTGCGTTCGATTTCCATCTCATCCATTGCCATTTTTGGTATCGGCAGCCAGCGGAAAAATGCTGCCGGAGAACCGGGTTTGACCGCTTCCGGGAAAAAACGGTCGAAAATCCGGTTGCGTACTCCGGCAAGTTCCGCTTTCTGTTCCAGGATTCTGGCGGCTTTACCGCTCAAGACCAGTTCGGTCATGATCTCGGCATCCAGTGAAGAGGTTTTGATATTCAAATGAAAGAGAGCATTAAGCAGCGGTTCCCGGAAATTCTCCGGAAACGCCGCAAAGGCCACCCGCAGACCGTTGCACAATGCCATGGTCGAGTTGCATATATAGATCGTCTGCTCCGGCAGCCGGGAAAACATGGAGTGATAATTGCTCTCTGACGTGATCGGGATGCCGGTGTTGTCGTCTTCCAGTAAAATCAGCTTGTGTCTGGCAATGACTTCAGCAAGTTCATCTTTTCGTTTTTCCGGAATGGTGCAGGTGGTCGGATTGGCGCAGTTGGGCATGAGAAAGATGCCGTTCAATCCCTCTTTCCGGCATACCCGGTCCAATTCGTCCGGGATCATTCCGTCGCTGTCACCTTTGACCGGGAGCAGACGGATGTGGGAAAGGTGGGCCGTACCGATCAGGTTTGAGTAGGTGAATTCATCGGTGGCGATCTTGTCTCCGATCTTGAACAGCGAAAGCAGCGCGGCACTGATGATATTCTGTGCTCCGGAAAAGATGGCGGTGTGTTCGCTGTCAGTATGGACATCCATCTGTTTCATCCAGTGGGCTCCCGCTGCCCGCTGGTGCAGATGTCCGGCGACTTCGGTGTAAGAGTAAAGTTCTCCGATATACCCTTTTTTCAATACATTTTCGCTCGCTTCGATAATGGGAGCTTTGATTTGGTCGAATCCTTTGAGCAATCCGAGTTCGATGATTCTGGGAGAACGCCGCGGCTGCTGTACGGCACTTTTGCCGGGGAGCGGAGAGACGAAGGTCCCTTTACCGGTTACACCGTAGATGAGTTTGCGTCCCCGGCAGAGATTGTAGGCTCTTGTCACGGTGGTGAAATTCAAATCCAGATAATCCGAAAGCTCCCGTTGGGGCGGCAGTTTCGTACCGGAAGCAAGTTTGCCGGAAATGATATCCGCTTCAAGTGCATTGGCAAGCGTCAGGTAAAAAGGACGCTTGAGTTTGCTTTTATCCGGTGTCCAGCTTAAATAGAAGTTGTCAAAAGAGTTTGTCGGCATTTTATTGTAATCCATACAATTTTTTGATTTGTATTGAATATAACTCCATACTATATTAAATTCAAATCAAAACCTTAAAATCAAGGAGAAAAAAATGAACAACGAACAGTACGAATTGAATTGTAATCTCGCCCAGATGCTCAAGGGCGGCGTGATCAT
>JAZRNP010000223.1:0-1824 GCA_045648225.1 Victivallaceae bacterium
GTATCGCCACCGAAGCGCGTGTAGTCAAGTTTCTCAAAGAAACTGAAAATGTCACCCGTGATGAGCTCGGACGTGAAGAGTTCATCAACCGGGTCTGGCAGTGGAAGCACGAATTCGGCGGCAAAATCATCCGCCAGCTCCGTACTCTGGGCTGCTCCTGCCACTGGGAACGGGAACGCTTCACCATGGACGAAGGCCTTTCCAAAGCGGTTCAGAAGGTCTTTATCCAGCTCTACAATAAAGGCTACATCTACCGCGGTCAGCGGATGATCAACTGGTGTCCCGCTGCCAAAAGTGCACTCTCTGATGAAGAGGTGATCTACAAAGATGTTGCCGGCAAATTCTACTATTTCCGTTATCCTCTGGCTGACGGTTCCGGTCATCTGACCGTTGCGACCACCCGTCCGGAAACCATGTTCGGTGATACTGCTGTCGCCGTCCATCCGGAAGATCCCCGTTTCAAACATCTGATCGGCAAAATGGTCAAACTTCCGCTGACCGACCGGGAAATCCCCATCGTCGGCGATCAGCACGCAGATCCGACCAAAGGTACCGGCTGTGTCAAAATCACTCCGGGACATGACCCCAACGACTTTGAAGTCGGCCGCCGCTGCAATCTGGAAATCATCAACATGATGAATCCCGATGCCACGCTCAATGGCAACTGTCCGGCTGAATTCGTCGGCATGGATCGCTTCGCCGCCCGTGATCTCTGTGTCAAACGGATGGAAGAGGCCGGTCTGCTGGAAAAAATCGAAGATATCACTCACGCTGTCGGTTATTCTGAACGCGGCAACGTGCCCATTGAAACTCTGGTCAGTGCCCAGTGGTTCTGCAAAATGGGCGAACTTGCCAAACCGGCAATCGATGCGGTGCGTAACGGCGACATCAAATTCTACCCGGAACGCTGGACCAAAACCTATTTCCACTGGATGGAGAATATTCAGGACTGGTGCATTTCCCGTCAGCTCTGGTGGGGACACCGGATCCCGGCATGGTACAACGAAAAAGGCGAAATCTATGTTGGCGAAACCGCTCCGGAAGGTGACAACTGGACTCAGGAAAATGATGTGCTTGACACCTGGTTCAGCAGCTGGCTGTGGCCCTTTTCCATCATGGGCTGGCCCGATGCCGGCGAGGAAGAAATGGCCAAATTCTATCCGACCAACGATCTGGTCACCGGTCCGGACATCATCTTTTTCTGGGTTGCCCGCATGATCATGGCCGGTTGTGAATTCACCGGCAAGATACCTTTCAACAACGTCTACTTCACCAGTATCATCCGTGACGATCTCGGACGGAAACTTTCCAAGAGTCTTGGCAACTCCCCCGACCCGCTGGATGTTATCGCCGAATATGGTGCCGATGCGCTGCGTTTCTCAATCGCCTACATCGCCCCGATCGGTATGGATATCAAATACAGCAACGAAAAGTGCGAAATCGGCCGTAACTTCGCCAACAAATTGTGGAACGCCTGCCGTTTCCGCCAGATGCAGAGCGATGTAAGTGAATATGCCCGTACCCTGATCGATGCTGAATTGTCCAGCGATGAAAAATGGATGCTCGCCAAACTCGATGCCGCAGAAAAGAGCGTCGAAAACGAATTGGCAAACTTCCGTTTCCACGCTGCCGCTCATGCCCTCTATGATCTGGTCTGGAGCGACTTCTGCGACTGGTTCGTGGAAGCTGAAAAACTGCCGATGCGCGCCGGCGGCGCCGATAAGGAACGGGCTCTTGCCGTTCTGGACTGGGCACTCTTCCGCATTCTGAAACTGCTCCATCCCTTTATGCCCTTCATCACCGAAGAGCTGGCTCACAGAATGG
>JAZRNP010000224.1:0-1092 GCA_045648225.1 Victivallaceae bacterium
CTCCTTGGCTCACAGAACGACATGGCTACGATCCGACTTGGTGGCAAAACGGCCGCCTTCAAGGGGAACCAGCGGACGCAGATCCGGCGGAATAACCGGCAGAACTGACATCATCATGTATTCCGGGCGGGAATTGCTTTCAATGAAACCTTCGACCAGACGCAGACGTTTGGCCAGTTTCTTGCGGAGAGCTTTATTGCCGGTGGTGGCAAGTTCAGCTTCCAGCTGATTACGCATATCTTCAAGGTTGGTATCTTCCAACAGTGCTTTGATTGCGGGAGCACCCATATCGGCGACGAAAGCATCGCCGTAGTCTTCACGGGCCTGGAAATAATCGACCTCGCTCAGAACCTGACCTTTTTCCAGCGGAGTATCGCCGGGATCGGTCACGGTGTATTCCTCATAATAAAGGACTTTTTCCAGCTGTTTGCCGGTCATGTCCAGCATCAGACCGATACGGCTGGGCATACACTTGAAGAACCAGATGTGACTGACCGGAACCGCAAGTTCAATATGGCCCATGCGTTCACGACGCACTTTGGCCTGAATGACTTCGACGCCGCAGCGGTCGCAAACCACACCTTTGTTTTTGATACGTTTGTATTTTCCGCAGTTACATTCCCAGTCTCTGGTAGGTCCGAAAATGCGTTCGCAGAAAAGACCGCCCTTCTCCGGTTTGAGTGAACGGTAGTTGATAGTTTCAGGGTTTTTGATCTCACCATGCGACCAGCTCCGGATCACTTCCGGAGAGGCAACGCTGATGGAAATCGCACCGAAGGAACTGCCGGCTTCTTTGCCGAGCAGTTCACGATAAGCATAAGTATTGTCAATCAAGGTTCAGTCCTCCTGAAAAATTTGATTACCGTTCTTCACCGCCATCACGGACGGTGCGGATATCCAGACCCAGACTCTGCATTTCTTTCATCAACACGTTGAAAGATTCCGGACGTCCGGCGGACAGTACATTGTGACCTTTGACGATCGATTCATAGATCCGGGAACGGCCGCCGACATCGTCGGACTTGACCGTCAGCATCTCCTGCAGCGTATAGGCAGCAAAGTCGGATCGTAGCCATGTCGTTCTGTGAGCCA
>JAZRNP010000225.1:0-1297 GCA_045648225.1 Victivallaceae bacterium
AAATCCCGCTCCGGGCCGACTACAGCATCGCCGATGCCGATAAGGTCTTCAAGAAAGCCATGGCCGGTGAAAAACTCACCGTCGAAGAAGAAAACTGCTTCATGGGCTGCTTCCTCGCCGAAGCCGCCGAACTCAACAGCAAGAGTGACTGGGTCACCCAGCTGCACCTCGGTGCCGTTCGCGATGTCCGCAAAACTTTGTTCGACAACCTCGGACCCGACGTCGGCGGCGATATCAGTGACCACTATCTCAACTATGCTCCGGCTCTGTGCAGCTTCCTCAACCGTTTTGACGGCAGACTCAAAGTTGTGCTTTACTGCCTTGAGCAGTCCCATCAGGGCACTCTGGCGACCATCTCCCGTGCATTCGGCGAAAAGGTCGCTCTCGGTTCTGCCTGGTGGCTGCTGGATACTCCGGTCGGTATGCGACGTCAGTTGGAATATATCGGTTCTGCGGATACTTTCAGCAACTTTGCCGGTATGGTTTCCGACTCCCGCAAACTTTTGAGCTACGGTTCCCGCTTCGAAATGTTCCGCCGGGTGCTCGCCGATGTGATCGGTGCTCACGTTGAACGCGGTCAGATCCCGATGGAAATCGCCGCTGATCTGGTGGAACGCATGGCATTCAGCGGAACCAAGAAATTCTGGAATCTCTAATTTTTCAAAGGAAAGTTTTATCATTATGGCAAAAAGTGAACTTTACAAGGCCGCCGGAGTCGATATCGATCTCGCAACCAATCTTCTGGGCAAAGTTAAAGCTGATCTGGCGGCGACCCGCCGTCCGGAAATGCTCTCTCCCATCGGCGGATTCGGCGGACTGTTTCAGATCGATCTTTCCAAGTACGAAGAACCGGTCATGGTCTCCAGTATTGACGGCGTCGGTACCAAACTGATGATCGCTGCCGCTATGGAAAAGTATGACACTGTCGGATATGATATCGTCAACCACTGTATCAACGATATTTCTGTTCAGGGTGCCGAGCCGGTTTACTTCCTCGACTACATCGGAATCGGCAAACTCCGCAGTCCTCTGTATGAACAGGTTCTTTCCGGTATTGCCGGAGCCTGCAAAGCTGCCGGTTGCGCTGTTCTCGGCGGTGAAACTGCCGAAATGCCCGGTATGTACGGCAATGACTTTGACCTGGTGGGTGTCATCACCGGAATCATTGAAAAGTCCAAGATCATCACCGGCGAAAAGATCGCTCCCGGACACGCCGCTATCGGGATCAACTCCAACGGACTCCACACCAACGGTTTCAGTCTGGCCCGGAAGATCCTCTTTGACAAGGCCGGTTACA
>JAZRNP010000226.1:0-3068 GCA_045648225.1 Victivallaceae bacterium
TTATCGCTCACCGCCTTTCCACCGTGAGCAGTGCTGACGAGATCATCGTTATCAAAAATGGTGAAGCTGTCGAACGCGGAACGCATGAGAGTTTGATGGAACTCAATGGCACCTACGCTGCACTGGCCAAAATCTGACGCAAAAAAAGAAAAAATAATCTGCCTCCAACGGCGTCGCCGGACGGGATCCCGGTCCCTCAAGCCCCCATCCTTTTTCAAAAAAAAGCGGGGGAGTTTATTTGACTTTGACGTTGAGCAGAGCGAGAATCTGCTTGAAATCTTCCGGCACCGGAGCTGAGAACTCCATCATTTTTCCACTTTCCGGATGAGGCAGAGAGAGTTTCCACGCATGAAGCAGTTGTCTGCAAACTCCCGGAAACTCCGTATGTCTGCCGTATAATTGATCTCCTGCTACCGGCAGATCGATGCTGTTCATGTGAACTCTTATCTGATGGGTCCTGCCGGTGGCGATATTCACTTTGGCAAGAGTGAGCGGAATTCCGTCAATCTCCTTTGAGGTGACGATATTATAGGTCGTTATCGCCTCTTTGCCGTTGGATTCGACGATCGCCATTTTCTGCCGGTTGATCGGATGGCGGCCGATAAGTGTGGTCAAGGTTCCGGATTTTTCCGGCGGAGGATTGCCCCGGCAGATGGCAAGATAAGTTTTTTCTGCCGTGTGTTCTGAAAAGGCTTTTCCCAATTTGAACATCGCCTCCGGAGTTTTGGCGATGACCAGACAGCCGCTGGTGTCTTTATCCAGACGGTGAACGATGCCCGGTCGGCCGTGGTCGCCGGGGAATATTTTTTCCAGTTCCGGATAGCGGCCGAGCAGGGCGTTTACCACCGTGCCGGTCGGATTGCCGGCTCCGGGGTGGACGACCACTCCGGCGGGTTTGTTTATTACGAGCAGAGAGCTGTCTTCGTGAAGTATTTCAAACTCAAAGTTTTCCGCAGTCAGAGCCGCTTCCGGGATATCCGGCATCCCGACACTGATATTCATCGACTCTTTCAAGGCAAAGCGGGGCAGCAAGACCGTTTTCTGATCGACCGTTACGGCTCCATCTTTGATCAGTTTCTGCAGATATGCCCGGGACGAATCCGGAATCATCCGGGCAAGTGCCGCATCCAGCCGGAGCCCGGAAAATTCTGCTGTTACAGTGAATTCAAGCTGATTTTTCATCTTTTTTCCGCAGGAAATAAATCAGCAGTCCGCAACCGGAAACACTCAGAAGTATGCCGATCCATTGAGCCGGAGTCAAATGGGCATAGAGCACATTATCGCCGCGCATCATTTCATTGAAAAATCTCAAAACTCCGTAAATCACCAGATAGGATGAGATCACCACACCCCGTTTGGTTTTGCGGAGCATCCAGCAGAAAAGCACGCAGAGCAGGAAATTTTCACCGGCTTCAAACAGCTGTATCGGATGAAGCGGAGCACTGCCGGCTGCGAATTCCAATGCGCTTCCGGCCGGAGCTTTGATTCCCCACCACAAGTCGGTCGCTCTGCCGAAACAGCAGCCGTTGAGGAAACAGCCGATCCGGCCCAGACCGTGAGCTGCGGTCAATGCCGGGATGAATACATCCAGGATCCGGATGATATCCAGTTTTTTCAATTTACTGTAAAAGATGACTACTGCCAGTGCCAGCAGGAATCCACCGTAAAATACCAGTCCGCCCTGATCGATGCGGATGATGTTCCAGAGGTTGTCCCGGTAATAGTGAAAAAATTGCACCACATAAAAGATCCGGGCACCGAGGATGCCGGAGATCATTGCCATAAACAGCAGAGTCGAACACTGATCTTTTTCCAGATTGGCAAATTTACGGTTGTATTCCAGCAGAAACATCGCCACCAAAAATCCCAGTGCCGCCATCACCCCGTACCAGCGGATCGAGAGTGCTCCAATTTGAAATGCTATCGGATCCATAAATCAAATCTCCTTCGTTTTACAATTTATTCCGCTTTGCGCCGTGAGGCAAAGTATTCGATCCCGATGACCAGCACCAATCCGGCCAGAGCGCATCCGAGTACCAGAAGTGAACGCCATTGCATCGGCGGCAATTCGTAGACGATCCGCGTTGCTACCAGTTTGCCTTTTTGCAGAACCATGCTGCTGACATCATCATGCTGAAACGGCCAGAGCCGGGGAATGGAACCCACCATGAAGCCGATGAGAGCTGCAATCGTCGGAGCGGAATATTTTTTCATAAGAAAGTTGATCAGGTGAACAAACGCTCCAAGGCCGGCTACACAGCCGACGGCCAGCAGTGCAAGCATGGATATTTCTGAAAAATCGAAGCGGAGACGTGCCACATTGCCGACTGCGCTCCAGACCCGGTCGTACTGCCCGAGGATCAGCAGCAGAAATGAACCTGACAACCCCGGCAGGATCATCGCCACAATGCTGATCGCTCCGCAAATTATCATCGTATACCATGCGTCTCCGGTGTTCACCGGGACCAGTGAGATAATGGCAAAGGCCGCGGCGGCAGAGATGCCAAATGAGATCCAGGCCGGAATCGTCCAGCGTTCCATCTGATGATTCACCGTGATGATGCTGGCGGCGATCAGTCCGAAGAAAAATGCCTGGGTCAATTGAGTGTGTTCTGCCAACAGATATACCATCAGTTTGGCCAGCGTGGCAAAACTCAACAAGGTTCCCAGTACGATAAACAACAGGAATCGCCATTCGATCCGGGCGGCCAGAGCTTTGAATTCTCCTTTGCAGAGCATTTTAAGAGTTTCCGGAGAGGCGATGGTTTTGATCGCATTGATCAATTTTCCGAATGCTCCCATGATAAAGAGCATCGTTCCGCCGGAGACACCGGGGATCACGTTGGCAGCCCCCATAAAAAAGCCGACCAGAAAATGGTAGATATCCTCTTTGAATTTTGCCGGAGTTTTCATCTTTTCTCCCTTTGCGTTTTCAGTACCCATAAACAAAAATGGCAACCCCACCAGGATTCGAACCTAGACTAACTGGACCAAAACCAGTTGTGCTACCATTACACCATGGGGTTGCGCGTATGGTAATATTACGAACCATAACGTTTGATAATATA
>JAZRNP010000227.1:0-8284 GCA_045648225.1 Victivallaceae bacterium
AGCAATTCATTGTCCAGACAGGAATATGCCGGACGGGGAGCCGGACGGGGAAATTCGGCGGTAGTACAGGGAACGATCTCCTGATTGATATTATTCATCCGGCAGATCTCCCGGGCAAATTCAAACCAGCTGGCACTGCCCTCACAGCTCAAATGACAAATTCCGGCAAGTTCCGGATGTTCCAGAATTATCCGCATGTATTTTGCCACGGCCAGACAACTGGTCGGATTGCCGATCTGATCGTCAACCACCTTGAGCTGCGGACGGGAACCGTCAGCAAGTTTAAGTATCGTATGAACGAAACTGGGACCGCCGGTACCGTAAAGCCATGCTGTGCGGCAGATCAATGCATCGGGGCACAGTCCGAGAATCAGCTGTTCACCAAGGAATTTGCTTTTCCCGTAAACGGTTCTGCCGCCGCTGGCGGGGTCACTCTCTTTGCGGGGTTCCGGCAGATTTCCGTCAAACACATAATCGGTGGATATGGCGATCAACCGCACATCATTTTCGAAACAGGCTCTTGCGACATTGGCGGCACCGTAAGCGTTGATGTTGTATGCGGAAATGGTTTCAGTTTCACAAAGGTCGACTGCGGTTTTGGCGGCGCAATGAATTATCACATCGGGTCTGCACCGCCGGACGGCACTGGAAATTGAGCTATAATCAGTGATATCAGCTTCGGGATAATCAGTCACCAGAACTTCATGGGAGGTTTTCAGCACCGAATACAAGGTTCTGCCGAGCATTCCCCGACCGCCGGTCAGCATCACAATCATAAGAACGTCTCCAAATCAGCGATATATGTACAAAATTTATAAAAGTTCAGCATCTTTCAGGCAAGGATATTTCAAATCCTTGTCCGCGAGCAGCATTTTTCCGGCATCGATCTGCCAATCGATATTCAGTCCCGGGTCATTGAATGCAATTCCACGTTCACTGGCCGGATGGTAAATATTGTCGCATTTATAGGCAAAAAGAGCCTCTTCACTCAAGACGGCAAAACCGTGGGCGAATCCCCGGGGAATATAAAACTGCCGATGATTTTCTCCGGACAACTCGGCGGCGAATACTTTCCCGAAATATGGAGAATTGCGGCGGATATCAACTGCCACATCCAACACCCGTCCCCGGATCACCCGTACCAGTTTGGCCTGAGTATAGGGCATTGCCTGATAATGCAAGCCCCGGATAACACCGTACGAAGATAAAGATTCATTGTCCTGAATAAAATCGTTGCAAATACCGATTTCCGCCAGATCTGCCCGGTTGTAGCTTTCCATAAAATATCCGCGCTGATCGGTAAATTTAGCCGGTTCAATCAGCATTACACCGTTATCTGCAGCAGAAATTACTTTGATTTTTCCCATTCTCTGACCCGCTGTTCGAGATAACGTGCATATTCGGTTTTTTTCATATCAGACACGGAGGATAAAGCAGCTTCTGCGCTCAGCCAGCCGTTGCAGAAAGCGATCTCCTCCAGACAGGCGACCTGAAGTCCCTGCCGGGTTTCAACAGCTTTGATAAAGTTGCAGGCATCCAGCATACTGTCCGGGGTGCCGGTGTCGAGCCAGGCGAATCCCCGACCGAATTTTTCCACATGAAGAGTGCCTTTTTTCAGATAAGCATTATTGACTGCGGTGATCTCCAATTCCCCACGGGCAGAAGGCTTGAGCGTTTTAGCGATACCGACCACATCGTTATCATAAAAATAGAGGCCGGTCACAGCATAATTGGATTTGGGTTGCTGCGGTTTTTCCTCAATGGATACCGCCTGACCATTCTGGTCAAACTCTACGACACCGAAACGTTCCGGATCCCGGACATAGTAACCGAAAACCGTCGCACCGCTCTCTCTGGCAGCGGCATTACGCAAGATGTTCCCCAGATCGGCACCGTAAAAAATATTGTCTCCGAGAACCAGACAGACCCGGTCTCTGCCGATGAACTCTTCACCGATGATAAATGCCTGCGCCAGACCATCCGGAGAGGGCTGCACGGCGTAGGTGAATTTGACTCCGAAACGGCTGCCGTCTCCGAGCAGCCGCTTGAAGCAGAACTGTTCTTCCGGAGTGGTGATGATCAAAATATCCCGGATCCCGGCAAGCATAAGCACGGACAACGGATAGTAGATCATCGGTTTGTCGTAGATCGCCAGAAGCTGTTTGGATGTACCGAGAGTCATCGGATGCAGCCGGGTACCGGCTCCACCGGCAAGAACAATACCTTTCATCTTACTTATCTCCTTTTCCGAGACGTTCACCGGCATAAATTTTTTCCCGGATGGGACGCCACCACCATTCATTATCCAAATACCATTTGACGGTCTGACGCAACCCGTCTTCAAAAGCGGTTTCCGGAGCCCACCCGAGCTCCCGTTTGAGTTTGGAGGCATCGATGGCGTAACGCAAATCGTGCCCCGGACGGTCCGACACAAAGGTGATCAAACGGGAATAAGAGTCCTTGCCCGGCCGCAGTTCATCCAGAATACTGCAGCAGCTTTCAACCACCTGCAAATTGGTCCGTTCGCTGTTGCCGCCGATATTATAAGTTTCTCCGGGGACACCATGGCGGTTGATCTGCCACAAAGCCCGGGCGTGATCTTCCACAAAGAGCCAATCCCGGACATTGTCACCTTTGCCGTAAATGGGCAGAGCTTTGCCCTCCAGAGCATTGAGAATGACCAGCGGAATGAGTTTTTCCGGGAAGTGGTACGGTCCGTAATTATTGGAACAATTGGACAGCAGCACCGGCAATTTGAAAGTGTGCCACCATGACCTTACCAGATGATCGGATGCCGCCTTACTGGCGGAATATGGGGAACGGGGATCGTATGGAGTATTTTCAGTAAAAAATCCATCCCGACCCAGAGAACCGTACACCTCATCAGTCGAAATATGCTGAAAACGGAACTCCGCTTTCTTTTCATCCGGCAGAGTCATAAAATAATCCAGTGCACAATGCAGCAGCACCGCACTGCCCAGCACATTGGTACGGACAAATTCCAACGGGCCATCAATTGAACGGTCAACGTGGGTCTCCGCCGCCAGATGCATAATGGTATCCGGAGCAAATTTCCGGAAAATCTCCCTCACCGCAGAAGCGTCGCAAATATCACAACGGACAAATTCATAACGCGGTGAAGATGCGATCTCTTTCAAATTATCCGGATTGCCGGCATAGGTGAGCTTATCCAGATTGAGCACACTGCAATCGGTATTTTTAATCAGATATCGGATCAGTGCCGAGCCGATGAATCCTGCTCCGCCGGTAACGATCACCTTCATAGGTTATTTGCCCTTTTCCGGAAGCTTCACGTTGGGGACTTTATTCTTTTTTTCCAGTCGGATCCGGGTATAATAGTGGTTGCCCCAACCGGCGAGTTTACCATCTTCAAAGACCAGCGGGAAACACTCATCCTCGGTGACAAAACCGTCTCCCCAATTCATATTGAAGTAATAAAACCAGATATCAGGACGGTGAAAAGCTTCGTTTTCGGCCGGTCTTCCCATAATGGCAAGAACCTCGCTCTTGGTCATGCCGACCCGGAGCTTCTTGGAATTCTCAACATTGAGCTGGGCAGTCTTGAATGGATTCACGGAACATCCGGCAGCCATAACGGCAACGATCAACATAAATATAATATTTTTCACGTCATTTCTCCCAAAGTTTTTGATAATATAACCGGGCTTGTTTCAACTGTCAAGAGCATCTCTGAATAAAAGTGGAAGATCGAATTCCTTTTCCAATACGCTCATGCATTCATTTTCCCGGCGGCGCATCCGTTTCCGCTTGTTCTCTTCGAGATCATCCTCCCCTGCGCTGTGCAGCATTCCATGGACGATGTAAAGAGCAACCTCCCGGCTGTATCCTCCGGGACGGTTGGCACCTTCCCGGATCGCCGCATCCGGATTGACGATCAATTCGACCATGACCATTCCGGCTTCCGGGATGGTTCCATCGTCAAAGTAACTGAATGTGATCACATCCGTCGTACCTTCATGACCGAGCAAATCCATATTCATTTCCGTCATCCGGCGGTCACCGACAAACATAATATTGCAGCACCACGGCGGCATCACCGGCAGACCGGCAAGTTCTGCGGCCCGATGGACAAATCTGCGCAGTTCACTTTTTTTCGGAACCTTCCGGCTCCGGCAATACCACTGGCTGTTTAACTGAATCATTCTTATTTTCCTTATTGTAAGCGATCCGGCCGTGGTTGAAGTTGACCAGATCCTTGATAAAACATTCCCGGATAATATTGAGCTCATCCAAAGTCAGCTTGGAATTCCGCAGCTGGTTCTGCCGCAAGCGGTGAGTGAAAATATTTTCCACCATCTCCCGGATATTGGCTTCGGAAGTGTCCTTGAGACTGCGACAGGCGGCTTCACAGGCATCGGCAAGCGAAATGATCGAAAGTTCCCGTTCTTCCGGAGGTTCACCGGTATAACGGAAGTCCGCCTCAAACACCGGAGCAGATCCCGGAGTGCGCTCGTGAGCTTCCAGAGCTTTGCGGTAAAAGAATGAAACCAGATCATCGCCGTGATGAGTGGAAATGGCATCTTTGATAAAATGACTCAACCGGTGTTTGCGGCCGAGCACAACGCCTTCGCTGACATGATCCCGGATAATGGCTGCACTCTGCCGGGGCTGGAGCTGATCATGCTCTTCCGGACTGTGGATATTGTTTTCCACAAAATACCCGGGATTGCTCAGCTTGCCGATGTCATGGAACAACGCTCCGGCTTTGGCTTTCAACGGATTGGCCCGGATCGCCCGGGCGGCATCTTCGGCCAGAGTTGCCACATTCATGCTGTGGAACATGGTTCCGGGGGCCCGGCGTTTGAGTTCATCCAGCAGCGGATGGCTGTAATCGCAAAGCACCATCAGCGACATATTGGTATCCGCATTGAAAATCAATTCAAATGCGAATACCAGCAGCAGCGACGCCACGGCACAGCCGAAACTGTTGATGAAAATAACCGCCGCAGCTTCAGTTATTCCAGCTATGCCGGTACGGAATAAAATGTCGCTGTTGATCAGAACAATGCTGAGTGCGCCGAAAATAAATACCCGGAAAAAGAAACTCCGGTAATTCCGGACGTTGCGAACCGATAATGCCACCAGCATTCCGGTAAAGAACCAGCGCAGAGCCTGCTCAAAAGAACGGTCCGGAAACGCCATCATCGCCGTTACGCCGGAGACCAGAAACAACGCAAATATCGCCGAACGATTCCCCAGAAATGCCGTGCATAATGCGGCGCACAGCGGGATCGGCACCAGCACCAGAAGCAGCTGATAGTCCGTAATACGTTCGATTTTCACCAGATAGAAAAAGCAATATATTACAATGTAATTTATGATCATGGACAAAACGATCGTCACTCCGGCCAGAGTTATCGAACGTAACGACAGGAAAAATCCGGGATAAGTAGTGTAAAGAAAGATGAAGGCCACCAGCAGCAACAGAAAACTCACGCCCAGCCGGTAATAAAATATTGCCATACCGAAATTCTGCGGCAAAGCATTCTTTTCGGCCTGGATCTTGTCGATGAGTTCCTCTGTGATCAAATCCCCTTCAGCAACCAGCAGTTCAGAGCGGCGGCACACCTTGTAAGACTCTTTTACCTGAGCCGCAGCATACTCCCTGGCTGCACGGGTACGTTCCTGATCATAATCCAGATTTCCGCTGTCAAGAAGCTCGGCAAGAATATTCTGCAATTCGCCTTTCAATTTTGCAGAAGCCCGGAAATCCCGGATGATTTCAGCCGCTGCTGCCGCTGGAACCGGAGGAATAAAATTATCCAGCTGACGGCCGGAGGATGTGATGATGCGGATATTGCGACGATCAAGCTGACCGGATTTGGCAATACCGTGACTGACTGAACTTTGGAATTTTTTGCGCAGCAAAAGCATATTTTTGCGGTCGGCGAGAAATGATTTCAGCTCGCTGAAATTCACAAATTTACCGGCCAGCTGAGCAGGGAGAGAGGCACTGGGATGGTATTGAACATTCTGCCGCTCGTTTTCACTGCGGTTTCCGACGGCAGTCAAAAAGGTGTCCAGACGGCCATTGAGGATAACACTGCGCTCTTCACTGATGCGCAGATATTCCGGGGCACTTTTGCGGGCAGCAGCCTTATCGGCACTGGTTTTGGCCTTGTCGATATAAGAAAAATCGGTCAATGCCCAAGTCGAAAACGGTGCAGCATCCCCCTTTTTAAAAATGGTAAAATCCCGCTGACTCAATACTGAAAGCGTCAATAATACCGCCGCGACCACCCAGATCAGAACCAGTACCAGAATCGCCGGGACCGGCGAATCAGCGAAACGGTTTCCGGGACGGCCGTGGCCCGAGGTGTGAAATTCAGGAGTGCTCATATATTCTCTTCTCCCTTATCCGCAGCTGTATTGTATGCTGTAATTATTTTTTCCAGCAATGCGTGCCGCACCACATCGCCGGTATCAAAAAACACAAATCCGAGCTCCTGGATTTTGCGGAGCGATTTCAATGCCCGGAGCAATCCGGAAGGTTCATTTTTGCCCAGATCCGATTGGCTGGGATCTCCGGTAATGACACAGCGGGAACCAAAGCCCATCCGGGTCAGAAACATCAGCATCTGTTCGGGAGAGGTATTCTGCGCCTCATCCAGAATGATAAACGCATTACTCAACGTCCGTCCCCGCATAAACGCCAGAGGAGCAACTTCGATAATATTGCGAGAGATCAGGTTCTGAGCCTCCTCAATATTCATCATTTCATACAATGCATCATAAAGCGGGCGCAGATACGGGGAAACTTTATCTTCCAGAGTTCCCGGCAAAAATCCCAGACGTTCACCGGATTCCCGGGCGGGGCGGGTGAGAATGATCCGGCTGACTTCGCCTTTTAAAAACATTGATACGGCCATCGCCATGGCCAGATAAGTTTTTCCGGTACCGGCAGGTCCGATACCGAAAACCACCTCATGGCGGCGCATCGCTTTGAGATATTCCAGCTGACGTACCGAACGCGGCATGACCGGACGGCGGCCGGAGGCAAGTTCGATACGTTCCTGCCAGAGATTTTCCAGTGCAGGAACGCCTGATGTACGGCACTGGCGCAGAACGAGTTCAAAATCAGAACGTTCCAACTCTTTCTGCCGCAATTTGAAAAGTTTTTGCAGTTCGTTCAAGAACCGGAGGGCTTTTTCGACAGCTTCATTTGAACCGGACAGCTCAACCCAATTTTCCCGGGAATTGATGTTGACCTGATATTCTCCGGAAATCTGTTTGAGCAGGCGTACTTCATCTTTCGCACCGAAAGTGCGGAAAGATAACCCCGGTTCAAAATAAAAACGCTGTTCCATTGCTGAGTATATATCCGGAAACGGCGGCTGTAACGCCGCCGTACCGGACTCAAGTCCTGCTTACAATTTGGGAATGATAAGTTTCATTCCGGGTTTGAGGACGTTGGCATTGGTGATGATGTCGGAATTGGCCTTTTGAAGCACATTGACATAACGCACACTGCCATAGAATTTTTTGGAGAGAGCTCCCAATGTATCACCGGACTGGACGACATAAATGTCTCCGCTGGTGGGATCCGGCGGCTCGATCTTTTTGACTTCAGATTTGGCATCGGCTTTCACTTCCGCCTTGGCTTCAGCTTTAACTTCCGCTTTGGCTTCGTTTTTGGCTTCAGCTTTCACTTCTGCCTTGGCTTCGGGAGCAGCTTCAGCTTTCACTTCCGGTTCCTTGGCAGCTTCCTGAGTCTGGATCGGATCGATCGGCAGAGCTTCGACATCGCCGTTGTCGGCATTGGTGTCGTTTTTATCATTGGCAGCAGCTCTGACCGCAGGTCCGGTCTGACCGGAAATTCCCGGAGAGATCAACTGCGGCGGTCTGAATCCCGGATAGTTTTCTTTGATATCCTGATACCAGTCCTGACGGCCTTCACCGGCAGGGATCTGATCGACCCGGGTAACCTGACAACCGCAGAGGATAACGACTGCGGCAGAAGCGGCAACAGAGCAAATTTTTCTCATAACAGTTTTCCTCAAATACGATAATTACTTTTCAAATTTTTTGAACAGCATGACTCCATTGTGACCGCCGAAGCCGAGGTTGCTGTTCATGGCATAGTTGATCTCTTTTTTGACTGCGGTGTTGGGAGTATAATCAAGATCACATCCCGGATCGGGATTTTCATAGTTGATCGTCGGCGGAACAATACCGTTGATGATACTCTGGACGCAGGCGATACATTCCAGACCGCCGGCGGCACTCAACGAGTGACCGGTGG
>JAZRNP010000228.1:0-3321 GCA_045648225.1 Victivallaceae bacterium
TTTTTGAGAGGTATTGGGAGATTTTGGGAGTAAAACCGCTCTGTTCTGTTGTCGGCACTGAGGGCATTGCATACCCGCTCACGCCAACTTAAAATTCCTGGCATTCTTAGTATTCCCAGTATTCCCAGCCAAAACGCCAAGTGCCAAGCACCGTTTTGTTATTATTTGACAAATCACCCCCGGCGTAGTATATTTCTACACAGTTAAAGTTGTGATTACGGTTATGATAAAAATTCAGGGGGTAATTATGAGTAAAATCTGTGCGGCAGGGGCGTTGTTGATTTGCGTTGCGTTCTCCGGGTGTGTGGTAAATATTCCGGCTTCCAATAATCATGTTGATTTGAAGATTTATCAAAATGAGGTCGGCGCCGATCATTTGAGCGCCCACCATTACGAAGAGGGGGCGCAGCAAAAATATTTCGCTTTGAATGGCAGCCGGATCCAGATCAAAAAATCCACCACCATTTCTGCGGCATGGGCAGGGTATCATCTTGTGCCGTCAGAGAATTCTCTCCGCTTTGATGCAAAGTCATTCAGCACTGCTCCGGTAAAATTCGATTTAAACATCACTATGCTTACTTGGCACGGTAATGATATTGCCGCCAAATGTTCCGGGCGTTCCGAGACGAAATATTTTAATTTCAAAAATCAGGCCCGGGAAAATCTCCAGGAGTTTGTCATGCCACTGACCATTCACCCTGCTGATTTGAAATGCACTCAATGCGGAAAAATGGTAAATACTGCAACCTTTCTGTTTAAATTTAAGACTTTGAATGATGGCATTCTGGAAATCTCCCCCTTCACTTTGAAAACCTCCTTTTTTACCCGTGTGTCCAAAAAAGAGGATAAGCACAGTCCGTATCTCTCCAATATCCTGACTTCCGGTTATACGCCCTATGAGATGAAAAAATTGCCATCCAGTCCCCGCTTTACTGATGATGTCCTTACGATGTCAAAAAAGGCGAATTCGGTGCAGAAACAGTATGATTCATTCCGTCCGATTCTTGAGCTTTTGCAGAAAAATGATAATAAAACTGCGATTTCAGAAGCCGAAAAGATCGCCGATAACAATATTTTCTGCGCCATTATGCTCTATCTGGTTTACAGCCGCGGCTACTGCGATGTCAACATTGATTATGTTAAAGCGGCAAAATATTTCAGTATGTTTATCGGAGATCCTTTCAGCAAACAGCCCGGTTTCCGTTTCTGGTCTTATGAATACCAAAACATTTGGAAAAAATATCGCCTGAAACCGACCGTCCCCGGTGAAAAAGTTGTTATCAGTGCATGGAGTGCCGCCAACATTGTAATGGATGAAGTGGTTCCGCTTCGGGGAAAATATCCGCTGATCAACTGCTACGAAGAACGTATGCGCAACCTCGGCGGCGTCGCTCCCCGGGTGCTTTATCTGGTCGCCCGGGAACAGGTCGCTCTGCGGACGATGCTCGATGAATCCCGCCAACTCGGCAATGCTGAAGCGTGGGCGGGAACATTTGCGCCATTTGATGACCGGGGCATGAATCCGGAACGTACTCCGCTTGTTCGCGAGAGCATCGGTAAGCCGACTGCGACGGAATTCAAAGATTTGACCCGTTCCGCTGAATTGGGTTATATCCCTGCCAAATTGCGTCTCGCCCGGATACTGGTTACCAAAAATTTTGCTCCGCAGGGATGGGATTGGGCCGCTGCCCGGAAACTGTTGAAAGAATCTATTTCCGAATGTGAAAAATATTCTGCGATCGGTTGTTCCCATGCCGAAAACGATTTAAAATATGCCCGGGAATTGCTCGCCGTTATCCCACCGGAAAATACTCCGACTGCGGAATTGGTGGAATCTCTCCGGCAATTGCAGCGCAATATAAACAATAACGCTTACTATTTTTACGAATTCAAGAGCAATATCATTCGCGGTATGATTTCTGCAAGAAATGACCATCCGGATTGCCTCTTTTATCAGGCACTGGAATTGCCGCAATCGCAATATAAACAGAAAAATCAGATGATCCGGGATGCTGCCGAAAAAGGCAGTCAGCTGGCAGTACGATCGTGTATGCAGATGTTTACCGGAGAGCAGGATCGGTGGTATTTTCTCTATCTTGCCGGTAAGCACAAACTTCCATATAACGGCAGTTATAAGAATTACTTTGAAGAGGCGTGGTTGATGTTGGATAGAGCCCGGTTTTTTATGCCGCATTCCGGATATATCAAAGCGCTCTCTTTCCTTGCTCCCTATCACTCCGGAGCCAAAAAACTGTATACCGCTTATACCCGGGAGCTGACATTTGATATTTCTGTCAGCGATGCGGCAACAGTTACGGCGGTCAAAAAGAGTCACGACGGCAGGCAATTTATCGAAATCAAGGCTCAAGCGTCAAAAGTGCCCCGGTATGTGGTCATAAAAAATAAATCTACGGATAAGATCAGGGGCGCAATTATGTTTCATTCTACTTCACCGCAGCTCAGCAATTTGGATGTTTCTGGTGAATTTAAAGATGAAAACGGTCGTCAATGGAAAACCTATTGCGGTAATTCCCTTCCGATGAAGTTTTTGCCCGAAGAGTTGAAAGTTACCATTGCTCCGCGGCAGCAGCCTCTGGATTTGCAGATTTTCCTTAATTTGTATTGAAGATAGTGCTGCCGCATGTGTTGTGCCCACGCCATTTGCAAAAACTCAACCAGCTCTGTTTTGTTGTCGGCAAAGGCGATATTGCATACCAACCTCTCCCACTTAAAATTCCTGGCATTCCCAGTATTCCCAGCATACCCACCCCAAGAGCCAATCGGGAAAAATTTTTGCTTTTCGTGGTAATTTGCTTGAATTTTGTCCGGATTTATGTTACATTTATAGTGAATATGTGATTATAATAAGTAACTTGGAGTATTATTATGCTTACCAAAGAAGATTTTCTGGTTGCATCTCTGGGCAATTGCAATATCCCGTCTCCGGTAGTAGGGCAGAAATTCGTCAGAGATAACGAAAGCGTCACCTATTTCATGGATCCGGCAAAGATCGCTGAATACACTTCGCAGGGAATGGAAGTTCCCTCTTTTGAGCGTGCCGGAGCCAGAGAAAAAATTTATCACAATCCGGCATGGTGCCGGGCGGCGATTCTGACCGCCGGAGGCCTTTGCCCGGGTTTGAATGAGGTTATCAAATTCCTTACCCTCTGCCTGATCCGCAACTATGGCGTCCGGGATATTTACGGTATTCCCTACGGTTACCGGGGACTGAATCCCGCCCGAAATCTGAGCCCGATCAAACTTACCGAAGACCGGGTCGATGCCATTCATGAAATCGGCGGTTCCATCCTCGGATCATCC
>JAZRNP010000229.1:0-5219 GCA_045648225.1 Victivallaceae bacterium
GTTGGCATAATCGTGCTCTGCAAGCAGTGTAAAAATCAAGCAGAAACCGATCACACCAATATTTATCCAGCGTCCGTAAGCCGGGGACAGCCGGGGCAGAATAATTGTCGAACAAACCATCCACAAAGAGGAGAGATGGATCATTTTGCGTTTCAATTCTTCGATATATGGGATCGGGGTACTCATGCTTCAAAAACTCCGTATTTCATGGATGCGATGATTTTCTGAAGTTCAGCCACATCAACTTTGCGGGTGGAACCTGCGGCAATTGCAAGTTGTGCCGCACAGCCGACCGCTTCACCGATCGCCATGCAAGTCGCATTGATCCGGGAAGATGAGTGAGCCACATGATCGATGGAAATCGGACGACCGGCAATATAGAGGTTGTCGGTTCCCTGCGGCGTGATGCAGCGGTAGGGAATACCGTAGGGTTTTTCAAGTTTATGGCCGCAGCCCCGATGGATGCCGTCGGGGGTGTGAATGTCGATGGACCAGATCGATTGCGCGATCTCATCATCGAAGTGGCAATAGCTCTTGATCTCCTCTTCCGTAAGATAGTAATCTCCCAGAATACGCCGGGTTTCCCGGCATCCGATCTGAGGAGCGTAGTGACTGATCCACGCCTTTTCGCATCCGGGGATCTCTTTGCGGAAAAATTCATAGACCAGATATTCGGCCTGTTTGACCGCTTCCTTGCGGATGCGGGTGAGATCTTCCGGAACTGTGCAGTCGCAGTTGAGTACATGGGTCATATTTACGGCGACTTCATTGGTGGTGCTGCCGTGAGGAACGAATTGGAAAACGCTGTGATCGATCGGAACCGGACGTTCCACGCTTTTCCACACTTTGCGTACATCCATGTAGCTGGGGAGCCGTTCAAGGTCGATGCCGCCCATGACAAAGACCAGCGTGGAAGACTGCACTTTGCCATCGCTCTCCCGACCTTTTTTGAATGGGCATCCGGCCATTACTGCCAGATCTCCGTCTCCGGTGGCATCAACAAAAATCTTGGCCGGGATAGCGGAAATACCCGCTTTGTTGGCAACGACGGCATGAGTGATTTTGTCTCCGTCCTTGATACAGGAGATAACCTGGGTATAGCAATGGAAGTCGATCTTATAATATTCGAGGATCTCAAAGATGAATCCGGAGAGGGCCGGCGGGGTAAGGTTGATATTGCTGCCGCCGCCCTGTTCGTGGGCGAGTTCCCGCTTCAGCAGTTCATTGGCAAAGGAGCGGGCAAAACCGGCAACGGCAACTTCGCCGAGTCGGCTGAATCCGGAAATCGAACCGAGTCGGCCGCTGACGGGGATACCGCCGGGTTCGCCGAAATATTCGATTATACCGGTTTTAAGTCCGCGCTGGGCGGCTGCGACTGCCGCCGATATTCCGCCCATACCGGAACCGCAGACAAGGACATCGTATTCATAAGCGGAAGGTTGTGCTGTGATGGAAAAATTCATGATTAAGTCTCCATTTCGAAAATTCAATTCCATTCCGGATGGTTGAGCATCTCAATATAAAGGGTGCCGGACCAGCCGTAGTCGTGGAAAACCTGATGGAAGGGATGATAACTGCCGTCTTCGGTGCGGCCTTTGCGTTCCAGTTGTGGAGGAGCGACCTCTTTGCGGTCATCGTGAAATTCAAAGAAGGTGCCGAATTCCAGATAGAGCCGCTCCTGTTCACGCATGGTGTCCTGCATGATGGATTTTGCAAGTTCGTGGTAGCCGTAACGTTCCAGTCCGAGGCAGATCATATAGTTTATGTTGGTCCAGACCGGGCCGCGCCACATATCTTTTTTGTAGGCGGCAACATTATTTTTGGCAATTGAGGGGATCCGGAAGGGGGTTCCGAAAGTTTCCGGATCGGTCAGATGCGCGGCCATCTTTGCCGCCTGTTCCGGAGTGGCTGCTCCGCAGTAAAGCGGCAAAAATCCGGCACTGGACATGATGTCGGTACGTTTGTTGCCGATAACATCGTAGTCCACATACAAATTTACGGTGTCGCTCCACAGCCGCTCATTCATAAGCTTGCAGAGCCGGTTGTAGTGTCCGAGCCAATAATCTTTGCGTTCCGGGATGAACATGGCCAGTGATTCGCATTCAAATGCGAGGAAGGCGTTGAAATCGGGAGCATCCAGCTGAATCGCTCCGTCGAACCGGGGAGAGTTATCCATGCCGCTTTCACCGCTGCGGCAGTTGACATTGGCTTCGATGGCCCATTCGACCAGACCGGCACCGTCACTGTCCCGGTTGGCGAAGATCCATTCGATATAGCGTTCAAGCTTAGGCGCAAGAGCGGCGATCCATTCCGGATCGGGGGAGATTTCATTGATCATCCGCATGGCCAGAGAAAGGACCGGCGGCTGAGTGAGCATCGGATGATTCATTTCCGGATTGCCGGAATGGGGAATCAGGCCGCTGTCGTCCTGAATTTCAAACATGGCGGAAATAAATTCTTTGGCAAGGGTCACATCCAGATGACGCATTCCGAGGGCATGAAAAACCGAGTCCCAGAGCCACATTTTTTTATGGGGCCAACGGTCGGGGGTACTCCAACGGGTAGTGATTCTGCCTTCCGGAGCGTAGGTCTGGGTTTTGATCTGTGAAATGGCTTTGAGCAAAGTCCGGAAAGAGGTTTCAGAAATATTTTCCGGTTTGGGGGCATTGATAATGAATTGTGCCCGTTTGGAAATCTCCTCATTGATATCGAGATTCAGCAAATCCGGATTGAAGAAACCTTTGCGGCCGATGAGCATTTTACCGTCTTTACCGGAGATATCATATTTGTCCTGCAACTCAACTTCAAAGTCACCGTCCAGAAGCAGATGATAAGCATCAGCCAGTACCCCGGCGGAAACGGAACCATCCTTGCCGTAAAAACGGAAAAAATCACCGGTCAGTTCAATGTTTTCCACTTCGCTGCCGGCGTAACGCACCACAGGCGGAGCCGGATTGAACGGACCGTCTTTGAATTGAAGCACATATCCGTCAAAAGCCGTACGCAAACACAGACCGTTGCTGAAATCGGTCTTTCCGTCGATCCCGGAAAATGCCAGCAATTGACCTCCACCCCAGACATTTGGAAATTTATTCATAAATAACAGTTCCTGAACTTGAATACTATACATTTTGTTTTAATATAATATAGCTGTAAAAACAGTAGGTTGCAAAAAATTAAACTGTTATTATGTTTGATATTTTTGCAAAAACGTTTGTTTTTTTATCAGTGCAAGTTCATTGAGGCGGAGAGAGCGTTTTTCACCGGGAACCATCATTTTCTGCAGGCGTTGGATCATGAGTTGCTTTTCAGAGATTTTATCAACTCTCCTGCATGGCGCAGTGCGGATTCTCCGCCGCCCAGCATCCGTCCGATCTCGCTGGAAGGATCATCCAGTTTGCAAATACGGGAAACGGTACGATCATTGCAGATGGATTTTTCAACCAGAAAATGTTCATCCGCCCGGGCGGCGACCTGCGCCAGATGGGATATGCAGATGATCTGCCGTTTTTTGCCGAGATTGGAAAGTTCCTGTCCAACCTGATTGGCGGTTTCTCCACCGATATTCATGTCGATTTCATCGAATATCACCGTTGGTACGGCATCTGCATCGGCGAGCACTGTTTTCAGAGCCAGCATCAGCCGTGAAAGTTCTCCGCTGCTGGCGATTTTGCGCAGAGGACGCATGGCTTCGCCCGGGTTGGCAGAAAAGAGCAGTTCCAGATGATCCATGCCGTTGGCTCCCGGAACATTTTCAGAAAATTCCGCATCCAGCACGGCGGCGTTGAAGCCGATCGCCCGGAGTTTGGCCATGGTGAGTTCAAGAAATTTTTTCGCTGCACTTTTCCGCTGCAGAGAAAGTTTTTTTGCTGCAGCTGCCAGCTGTTCAGTCAACTCCCGGCGGCGCAGAGCGAATCCGTCACGCTGTTTTTTCGCCTGATGAAATTCATCAAGCTGCTTCCGGGCGGTATCTCTGGCGGTAAACAGCTGCTCCAGAGATGGTCCATAGCGGCGTTTCAAAGTGTATATACTGCTCAACCGGTTTTCGATGGCGGCGAGAGCTTCGGGATCGACTTCGACTTTATCGGGAAGATGGGAAACGGCATTGGAAAGTTCCACCACCTGATTCTGCAATTCAGCGCATGATTCACCCAGGCCTCCGGTCAAAGCGGGGTCGATCCGTTCCAATTCGGAGATCATCCGGAAAACATCCCCCAGCCGGTCGGCGATACAGTTCTCATTTTCGGTGAGTTCGTTTGCGAGCAGATTGGAATATTCCAGAATCTGCCGGGCATTGGCTCCGCGGCGTTGTTTTCCGGCAAGTTCTTCATCTTCTCCGGGCTGCGGATCGATACGGTCGATCTCCTCAAGCATCAGCTGGAGCCGGTCGGCTTCCGATTCATTGGGCAGATTTTTTTCAAATTCCTCCTGAAGCTTGTCCAGATCGTTCAAAGCCTGATGGATCGAACGGCACTGGTTCCTGAGTTCATCATTTCCGGCATAGTTGTCCAGCAGTTCCAATTGCCGGGAGGGGACGGTCAGCGAAATCTGATCGTTAGCTCCGTGCCGGTCAACCAGCATGGAACCGACTGCGGTGAGCAATTTGCTGTTCACGGGGGTGTCGTTGATGAAATTCCGGATGCTGGAAGCACTTATCACCCGGCGCAGAGTCAATTCGCCGTTTTCCGGTTCTACTCCGGCTTCATAAAGCAATGCTGCGATCTCATTTTCAAGCTGCCCGGGAATGGTGAATATCCCAGAGAGCGTACAACGATCACATCCGGTACGGATGGCTTGTTTGCCGCCCCGGCCGCCGCAGAGCAGTTCGATGGCCGACATAACGATGGATTTTCCGGCACCGGATTCGCCGGTGACGACGGTGAATCCCCCGGAGAAATCTATTTCACTTTCTTCTATGAGAGCGTAGTTGGTGATTTTCAGGTAACTCAGCATATCAATTCATTTCCGGCGAGGTGAGCAGAGTATAGAGCAGGATCAATGCATTTTCCACGGCCCGTTCCCGGATCATCCGGCGTCCGCCGCGCAGACGCAATTCTCTGGTGGCACTCCGACCGTTGACAAAGGCACTGACATAGACCAGACCGACCGGTTTTTCCGGGGTTCCGCCGTCGGGACCGGCAATACCGGTGGTGCTGACGGCACAGTTGCAGTTCAACGCTCCGGCGCATCCGGCGGCCAAAGTCGGATCGTAGCCATGT
>JAZRNP010000230.1:0-4624 GCA_045648225.1 Victivallaceae bacterium
GGGGCGTGTCGCGGCGTTTACGGCAAGGGGCAAGGTGAATCAGGGAATATCGATAACTTTATCAGATTTTCTCAAAAAATTTTATTCTGCACTTGTATTCCGGATTTTTGCAATTATATTAAGTTAGTGAACGATAACTAACGGCGATCAAAACAGGAGAAAATCATGGATTGGAGCAAACGGCAGAAAGAGATTATTGAGGCGGCAATTTCCCTGATTGCCCAAAATGGGATCGAAGGTTTGACAACAAAAGCCCTTGCTGCAGCCGTCGGGATTTCTGAACCGGCTTTGTATCGGCATTTTTCTAATAAAGCCGAAATCGTCCAGGCGGTGATTGGGTGTTTCGATGATGACGTGGAAAATTTAAAGAATACACAACGCGGATGGCAATTCATCAAGGCTTTTTTTGCTCATCGCATTGAACAAGTAAAAAACGAACCGGCACTGGCGAACATGATCTATTCTGAAGAATTATTTATCCACAACAGCGATTATGCCGGCCTTATGAAAGAGATGATGCACAAGCACCGGAACATGATAATGGAAAATATTATCATTGCATCAAAGAATGGAGTCATCAGAAATGACATTGCTCCGGAAATGATTTTCCGTATGCTCGCCGGTTCCCTGCGTTTGTTGATAAAACAGTATGGAATGAGCGGTAATGCATTTGATTTATGTTCTGAAAGTACTATTTTGTTTGATACATGGGATACACTTTTTAAGATAAAATAACCGTCAATGTCCAACCAGGAGGTATGAAATGGAAGAAAAAATGTTCTGTTTCCAATGTCAGGAAGCTTGCCGAAACACCGGATGCACCCTTGCCGGAATGTGCGGTAAAAAAGCCGGAACCGCCAATTTGATGGATGAAATAATCCGTCAACTCAAACTTATCGCTCTGACCCGGAATGTTGACAGGCAGCTTGGACGTTTTATTGTCAAGTCCCTTTTCATGACCATCACCAATGCCAATTTTGATAATGCCGCACTTCAAAGACAATTGAATGAGGCAATAAAACTTGCAGGTGCAAGTCCGGTGCAGCTCCCAGCCGGTGTGCTTGCTTGTGAAAATGAAGATGTCCGCTCCCTGCGGGAATTGCTTACTTACGGATTGAAAGGTATTGCAGCTTATGCTGAACACGCCGCCGTTTTGGGCAAAGAAGATGATGCAATTTATGCTTTTTGCTTCAAAGCATTACAGACAGCAGCAACGGAAACGGATTCCGGAAAACTTCTTGCAGTTATTCTGGAAGCGGGCGAAATCGCTGTCAAAACAATGGCATTGTTGGATAGCGCCAATACAGAAACATTTGGAAATCCACAAGTAACAACGGTCAAAACCGGAGTCGGCAACCGTCCCGGAATTTTGATTTCCGGACACGATCTGCTTGACCTCAAGGAACTTCTGGAACAAAGCAAGGATGCCGGTATCGATATTTATACCCACTGTGAAATGCTTCCGGCGCACTATTATCCGGAGCTGAAAAAATATCCGCATCTTTACGGCAATTACGGAAACGCATGGCACTTGCAGAATAAGGAATTTGCAGCATTCAACGGTCCGGTTTTGATGACTACCAACTGCATAACTCCGGTACAGGATGCTTATAAAGAACGGATTTTTACGACTGGGGCGGCGGGATATCCGGGCGTACCGCACATTGCTGACCGCAAAAATGGCAAACAGAAAGATTTTTCAAAAATCATCGAACTTGCCAAAAAATGTAAAGCTCCGGAAGCATTGGAAAACGGTACGATTACCGGAGGTTTTGCTCATGCACAGGTCTTTGCCCTTGCCGATAAAGTTGTGGAAGCCGTCAAGTCCGGAGCAATCAAACGCTTTGTGGTAATGGCTGGTTGTGACGGCAGACAGAAAGAGCGGCAATATTATTCCGATGTGGCAGAAAATCTGCCTGAAGATGCCGTCATTCTGACTGCCGGATGTGCCAAGTTCCGTTACAATAAACTTGTGACCGATGATATCGGCGGTATTCCCAGAGTTCTGGATGCCGGACAGTGTAATGACTGTTATTCTCTGGCAGCGATTGCCTTGAAGCTTAAAGAAGTTTTCGGAGTCAAAGATATCAACGAGCTGCCCATATCCTTTGATATTTCGTGGTATGAACAGAAAGCTGTTGCGGTATTGCTTGCGTTATTGCATCTTGGATTTAAAAATCTTCGATTGGGACCAACGCTTCCGGCGTTTCTCTCTCCCAATGTTGCAAAGATCCTGGTCGAAACTTTTGATATCAAAAGGATCACTGATCCGCAAACAGATATCAAAGCAATGATGGCTGGAAAATAATTTTCCTAAGAGATTGGCGGCAGGAGAAATCTTGCCGCCTTTTTTATTCCCATTCAATGTGAAAGTTTCGCAAGGTTATCTGGAAGACTCTCTACAAACAATCGGATTTCATCCCGCACACGCCGATAACAATCTAATTTTTCTTCATCTGTCCGGCAAGATGCAGCAAGGTGCGGCGGATCATCAAAGCCAACATGAATAACTCGGCTTGCGGCTGGGAAAAACGGACAACTTTTGCGTGCATTACCGCAAACTGTTATAACATAGTCAAAATTCAAATCAGGTAATTCTTGAATTAATTTAGATTTTTGAGTTGAAATATCAACTCCAGCTTCAGCCATTACCTTTACTGCATAAGGATTTAATCCATGTTTTTCTATTCCGGCAGAATAGGCTTCTATTTTGTCGCTTTTCAACATTCGGGTCCAACCTTCTGCCATCTGACTGCGGCAGCTGTTACCGGTACAGAGAAACAATAATTTTATCATAGGTATTAAAATTTCAGATAAACAGGTATTGAAAAATATTGAAGAGATAGCCGACAATGATGATACCCAGCACACAAGTACCCGTAAAAATTACCAGCAACGGTGTTTTCATGACTTTGCGCAGCATAATAATTGAAGGCAAACTCAATGTAGTTACTGCCATCATAAAGGCGAGGATCGTTCCAAGCTGCGCACCTTTACCGAGCAGAGCTTCCGCAACGGGGATTGTTCCGAAAATATCAGCATACATCGGAGTTCCGGCAATCACACCCAAGATTACACCAAAGGGATTTTTACCGCCTAAAATCGTTTCAACCCATGCTGCGGGGATCCAGTTGTGGATGAAAGCACCAATTCCGACACCGAGCAGAATATAGGGAAATACTGATTTAAAAATATCTTTTGTTTCATTACCAGCATATTTCCAACGATTTTCAATTACAATTTCCGGGATTGCCTGTTCCTGCTTGCAACAGCAGCAACATGATTTTTTGCTCACTTCTGTTTCTATGTACTTTTCAAGATGGAGTTTTTCCAAAATCGTTCCTCCGATAATGGCAATCAGCAATCCCGCAACCACATAAACAATCGCAACCTTTGCGCCGAAAATACTCATCAAAAGGACCAGACTTCCAATATCCACCATCGGTGAAGAAATCAAAAACGAAAAGGTCACTCCCAATGGCAACCCGGCTCTGGTAAAACCGATAAACAGCGGAATGGAAGAACAGGAGCAAAATGGGGTGACTGTCCCCAGTAACGCCCCAAGCGTATTTGCCCATATTCCGTGATACCTGCCAAGAATCCGTTTACTGCGTTCCGGCGGAAAATAACTTTGAATATAGGAGATGATGAAAATCAGTACGCAAAGCAGAATCGTTATTTTCAGCGTGTCATACAAAAAGAACTGTATTGAACCGCCCCAGCGGGAATTTATATCAAGTCCGGCTTTTTGTAATCCAAGACCGATCAAATCATTAAGCCAAACCATGCCCAGGAGTTGATTTTGGATAAAGTTCCAAATGCTCATATCTACATACCTTTCTTTGTTATTTAGCAAAAAGGCTAAATATAATTCTAAAAAAATATTACTCTGCCTGTTTCTTGTTGATACATTCAATGGTATTGAGTATGCATGGACAACTCAGGCGATAGTAAACCTGCTTGCCGCGTTTATCATCAATGATAATTCCGGCGTTTTTCAAGATGGTCAAATGCTGGCTGACAGTTGCAAACTTCACTCCGACAGCGTTGACAAATTCACAGACACAATGTTCCATCCCATCAGCAAGCTGCTTAACGATCCACAGCCGGATAGGATGTCCCAGAGCTTTGAATACCTCTGCTTCTTTTTTGCAACAGTCTTTTTCATAGATAAGCATAAAACACCTCGTTATTTAGTAATATAACATAATGTTGCGGAATTACAAGATATTTCAGGATTTTTATAATGTTTTTTTGCATCTGCCAGAACAAGGACTTCACTTTGGCAAAATAAAAGACGGAGCAGGAGTGGCGAAAAACCAACTTTTGCACCGTCTATTTGATACACCAAGTCCTTGGAATAGCAATTTTTGTAAATCGTTGATAATAAGCAATAATGTTCCAAGGACTTGCGTCCTTGCGTTTCAGAGACTTTTGCCGTAAAAGTGGTGCAAAATGCCGTTACTGGTATGGTGCAGCGTTGCCGATTACAGTCTCTTGCTCTCCGCAGAAAAGCCGCAAGTGCCTGCAACTGTAAGGGGTATAAAAAGAAAATTTGCCAGGGGTTTTATTTGTAAGTCCTTGGCAATCAATAAGCGCTGGTGGATGTGGGGCAACCTGACTG
>JAZRNP010000231.1:0-5231 GCA_045648225.1 Victivallaceae bacterium
AAAACCTGTTCCAATCCCTCCAAGCGAATCTATATCGCTGACGGCACCCCCGACGGAGCTCTCACTGAATACGCATCTGTACATGGCAGCCGGATCGATTTCCGGCATAACAAATATGCCAATTATCTGTTTTTGGCAGGAAATGTTGGTTCCGGACATATCAGCAATCCGACTGCCGGTATAATATATACAGACAAGCCGTAAAAGGATTTTCCATGAATTTTAAAAGATTTCTTGTTGTATCAGCACTATTTGCGGCTGTATTTTCGCTTGATGCCGCCCCGAAGGGAAAACAGTTTGCCATTGCCGCTCACGGGGAAGCATTGGGACACATCGCCATCGATCCGGAAGCCCCCCGTCCGGTACAGCACGCTGCCAGAGAATTGCAGAATTATATAAAATTGCTTTCCAGTGCATTGTATCCCATCCAGCACAACACCGCTTTGCAGAAACCACTGACATTCGTACTGGGAACCCGGGATTCTGAAGTGGTCAAACCTTTCCTCAAAGGCCCGGCTCTGACCGCTGTCAACAAACTTAAAGATGACGGTTTTGCCGTGCTTGTCCGCGGCAGAAAGATTCTGCTTATTGGCAACAACCCCCGCGGCGTGATCAATGCGGTCAACCGTTTTATCTACAAACACACCGACTTTATCTGGGTTCGCCCCGGAAAAGAACTGGCTCATTACACCTTTGACCCGGATTTGAAACTGACCGTTTCCAACTATATCGACAATCCGAAATTCAAGGCTCGCGGTTGGAGCACTCCGGGCAAGGCTTTTGAACGCAATGAAGAGCTGCGCCGCTATTTTTCCCGGCTCAACTGCAATTGGACTCCCGGTTCCAGCCCTTCGTATTTGCTCGGACGGCAGCTCGATAATGGCATCATCATGGAATACGGCGGCGGCCACAATCTTTCCCGCCTCTGGATGCCGGTCAAAAAATACGGCAAAACCAATCCGGAATTCTACATGATGATCAAGGGAAAACGGGAGACCGCCGGACGGCTTCAACTCTGCTACAGCAACAAAGATATGGTCAAGGCGTGCATCAAAGAGACGATCGGAATCGTTAAAAATCTGCCGCCGTACTTTGTGACCGCCAATATTCTTATCGATGATACCCAGGCGTACTGTCAGTGTGCCGAATGTGAAAAACCGATCATTCTGCCTGACGGCAGAAAACTGCTCCGCAGCGAAGAGTCTTTCCAATCGACCCAGTTCTATCTCTTTTTGAATGAGGTCGCCCGGGCGGTGGCCAAGGTGCGTCCGGATTTGAAAATCAAAACTTTCGGTTACTTTTTCACCGCCGTTCCGCCGGAAATCCCGGTCGAAAAGAACATCATCATCAGTTTCTGTCCCTATGTGAGAAACGATAAGGAATCTTTGCACGGAGCTTCCAATTCCCGCTGGCTTCAACGCATAAACAAATATGCCAGAATGAGCCCCGGTGTCATCTGGCGGGAATATTATTTCGGTTCGGCGCACTTCCCCAAAGCGCAGGCCAATATCATCGCTCAGGATTTGAGCTATATAAACAAGATCGGTGTCCGGATGATCTACGCTCCGGTCAGATGGGCGGACAGTTACGGTTATCCCGGCAAGACCGATTATCCGGAACAGGATTTCTATACCATGTGCGGTCCGGAATTCTGGACGGTGAACCAACTTTTCTGGGATCCGGCACAGGATCCGGATCAGCTGCGCAACGAATATCTCAAACGTACCTATCGCGATGGCGCACCGGGAATAATCAAATTCTACAAGCTGCTCCGGGACAGTTGGCTCAATGATCCGACTCCGGCGGCATTCAACGATGAATTCAAACGCTGTATGGGCCACTATGTTTTGAGAAAAAAGCTGCTCGCCCCCTGCCGCGAAGCATTGGCTGAAGCTCAGAAGTCCGTGCGTGATCCCCGGGCCAAAGTGCTGGTCGATAAACTCGTTTCCACCTTTGAACGGTGGGTGACCCTTGCCAATGACAGCATTGTTGCTGAACAAAAGGTTCCCAAGGTCAATGTCCGGGAATTTCCAGGATTTGAATTTGATTCAGGTGTTTGGAGCAAGGCAGGCAAACTGCCGCCGCTTACCCGCATGGGCAATCCCAAACTCGCCCCTTCGGAACCGACCGATGTCAAAGTCATGCACAACAGCAGTACGCTCTATGTCGCATTCCGCTGTCCTTTCCCCGGCGATGCCGATGCCGTGAAAAACAGTCCCCGTGACCAGTGGCCCGGCGGCGATCATGGGGAAATTTTTATCGGCAATGAACGGGATGGTTATTATCACTTTGTGTTCAACTGTTGGGCAAACGGTCAAAAAGGCATCTGTGATGCCAAAACCACCGACCGTACCTGGAATACCGAATGGGAAGTCAAAACCCAAATGCGCAACGGAGAATGGCGTGCTGTGGTCGCCATACCGTTGAAGTCGGTAAAGATCACCGTCGAAGAAAACAACCGCGTCCGTGCCCTCTTTTACCGCTGCCGCCCGGCCCGCAGCAAAAAAGAACACAATGTTCACTCCAGCTGGGGTGGCGGACAGGTCCACTCCGCCGGAAGTTTCGGAGAACTGGTCTTCGATCTGGAATGATCCCGGATTTCATTTCATCCGGCAGTTAAATAAAAATAAAACGGCAGGTTTTGTTTTCAAAACCTGCCGTTTTTGCAGTCTTACATCAATCAGACGTTATCGCAATCTTTTTTGAATGCCCGGATTCCGGCGGCCATGGCACCCCAATCGCTGGTACCGGCGAACCAATCCACTCCACGGGCTTTCCAGCGGGGGAAATCTCCGGCGGCAGTACCGAGGAGCATACCTTTGGCTTTGACTTTGGCAGCAACTTCGTCCAGAACTTCGTTGAGTTTTTCATCGCCCATCTGGTTCAAAATACCCATGCTGCCGGAGAGGTCGCAGGGGCCGATGCAAATGCTGCCGATACCGGGAACTTCCAGAATTTCATCAAGGTTGCGCACGGCATCCATGTGTTCGATCTGGATGATGACCATCGGTTCGGTTTCCGAACGTTTCACATAATCAAAGAAGTTTTCCGCACCGTAACGGACCGCACGACGTACGCCGCAACCCCGGATTCCGGTCAGAGGATAACGGCACGCTGCAACTGCCCGGGCAGCCTCTTCGGCGGTATTGACCATCGGGATGATCACGCCATCCGGAGCCAGATCGAGATAGGGTTTGATCAGCATCGGATCATTGGCCCGAACCCGGACCAGACCGGCGCAGCCGGTTCCGCGCAGAGCGATCAGATGCCGGTGGACACCTTCGATGGTATGCGGAGCGTGTTCGGCATCGATCCAGCAGAAGTCCATGCCGCAATCGCCGGCCAGTTCGCTGACGCACAGGTCAGAAAGAGTAATCACGCAACCCAGCGAAACTTTACCGCTGCCGATATTGGATTTGAAACGAGTTTCCATTTTTCACCCTTTATAAATTAATTTTCCAGGAATTCTCACTTTGCCAGAATCTTGCAGATCTCGACCAGTTTTTCCGCAGAATAGTACCAGAAGTTTTTCTCGAAATCCGACGAAAATGCCGCCACGTGCGAGGTGATGATCACCCGGTCATCTTTGAGCAGCGGATTGTCCGCCTTGGGCGGTTCATCGCAGAGCACATCCAGGGCAGCTCCGCCGAGACGTCCGGATTCAAGAGCTCTGACCAGAGCTGTTTCATCGACCACTTCACCGCGGGAGGTATTGACCAGAAGCGCATCCTGCTTCATCAGAGCGAAACGCCGCTCATCCATCAGATTGCGGGTCTCATCAGTCAGCGGGCAATGCAGGGAAACAAAATCACTCTGGGTAAGCAAGGTATCCAGTGGAGTGGAGTTTTCAGCGAACGGATCATAGTGGATGACCTTCATATCAAAGCCGGAAACCATTTTTTCCACCGTCCGGGCGATCCGGCCGTAGCCGACCAGTCCGAGGGTGCGTCCGGTGAGGTGCCATTTGGTCTGGATATTGGAGGAATCCCATTCGCCTTTGTGCACCTGGGCATCAAACTGAACCAGATGTCTGGCCAGCGCAAAGAGCAGAGAAACGGCGTGTTCAGCGACCGATTCGCTGATGGATTCCGGGGTGTTGTAAACGCCGATATTGTGAGTTTTGCAGAATTCCAGCGGAATAGCATCCAGACCGCTGCCGCTGCGCAGAATCGCACGGCATTTCGGCAGTTTTTCCAATGCTTCAGGCTTGACCGCAACATTGGCTCCGAACATCCAGATGATGTCGGCGTCAGAAGCAAATTCAACCAGTTCAGCAGGATTGTTGCAGCGTTGGCAGTTGATGATGGCAGCTTCCCGGATCCGGGAGATGCAGGACTCAGGGAAACGATCTTCCCCTGCGGAGACCATTGCTATTTTAAACATCCTTCATATTCCTTTCGATAAAGGCAATGTTGCTTATTGCAGTTTTATACTATAGCATTGTAAAATTGAAATGCAAATCCGATTCTGAAAAACGGCAGCCGGCAAGTTCAATTGAGCAGGCGCATCCGGCGGGTTCCGGCGGGGAAACGGAGCTGGAAGACGGTTCCCCGTTCAGCTTCGGTGACGACACCGAATTCGGCACCGTGTTCCCGGCAGACCCGTTCGATGATCATGGTGCCGATGCCGTTGCCTCCGGCTTTGGTGGTTTTGAACGGTACGAACATATCGCGCAGTGCCTCCGGGGTCATTCCACCGCCGGAATCGGCGAATTCCAGCACCCGGAATTCCGGTGTCGAATAGCCGTATATTTCCAGAGTGCCGCCGTTGCTCATCGCCTGAACTGCGTTGCGGATAATGTTGTAAAATGCCTGTTTCAATTGTTCATGATCTCCGGAAATCTTGGGCAGAGGAGTATTCCATGAGCACTTTACATCGACCTTGCGTGCTTCGATTTCCGGCCGCATGAAGTTGAGCACCTCAACGACCAGTTCCTGCAGATCGACCGGGGCAAAAATGCCTTTGCCGGGGCGGATGGCACTGAGAAAAGAGTGGATTATGCTGTCCAGACGTTCGACTTCACTTTTGCAGATATCCAGCATGGAGGCGATTTCGGCCGGATCGACCGGTTCGGCATCGGATGATTTGATCGATTCTTCAAGGATCTGCAGATTCAAATAAAGGCTGTTCAGAGGGTTGCCGATTTCGTGGGCAACTCCGGCAGCAAGCAGAGAGACCGCTTTAACGGTCTCCTGTTCCAATTCGGCTCCTGCCCGCCGCCGGGTTTCGGT